>JAZQKM010000219.1:0-2073 GCA_045542155.1 Eubacteriales bacterium | reverse complement strand
GGTATGTATTCTTATTTTGCCATTGCGGAGGCGTTGTAATACTTCAAAATTTTGATGGCCTTTTCGTTGGGCTCAAAGTAGAGGGCCAGATGCTTGCCACTCTCGGCATCGGTCCAAAGAGCGACACAAATACCCTCAGCGCCTGACTCAGATACGGCAAAGATGGTGTTCTCAGCAGCAAATGCTTCAATCTTTGATTGATTCAACTCGGTTGCAGGGAATACCGCAGAGAGGTCGCTAATGCGAATTTCCAGCAGCTTTTTGCGCGTACGGTTACCGAGAATACGGTTAACGGTAAGAGCACCGGAAAAGAAGGAATATTCATATTCTACCTGTGTAAATCTCCAAGTGAGCCAAACGATGATCCACAAAGAGAGGGGAATGAAGCACATCAGGGGCAAGAAGATTTTGCTACCTGCGCCAAGACCCAAAATGATGGCGGCATAAAGCACGTAGCCTACAATAAAAAGAGTCTTTTTGGTTTTAAGAGCTTTGTTGTTGGCTTCGGCAACGGTATATTCAAAGGGAGCGCCGCTCGAACCAAAACCGGAATCGCTGTTCATAATCAGTACCTCCAAAAATGTTTTCCTTATTATAACACAAAAAGTGGCATTTGTCAACGGTTCCGTTGTCATTTGTCAAAAATATCATTCAACGATTTACCTCCGGGGGAATTTTCATATACATTTGCTATTGACTTTCGCCCTCTAATCTATTATAATTAAAGATAAATCAAAACAATTTAGAAAGGTGGACCTTTTTATGAAAGCAGTTATCACCGTAACGGGTAAGGATACCGTTGGAATTATTGCCGATGTGGCGGCTGTTTGTGCAAAATATCGCGCAAACATTCTCGATATTACACAAAGCGTGCTCTCCGAGTATTTTGCAATGATCATGCTTGCCGATATCGACGCTCTTGACGTGGAATTTGCCGATTTTGCAGATGCACTCACAAAGCTTGGCGAGGGCAAAGGTTTGATGATCCACGCAATGCACGAGGATATCTTCAACACCATGCACCACATTTAAGGAGCGGACACGATGATCAATACGCATGATGTTTTAGAGACCATCAATATGATCCGCGAGGAGAACCTCGACATACGCACCATCACTATGGGAATTTCCCTGTGGGATTGTGTCAGCGAGGACGTGGACCGTCTCTGTGATAAAATTTACGATAAAATCACCACACGCGCCGAAAAACTCGTGGCAACGGGCAGCGATATCGAAAAGATGTACGGTATTCCGATTGTCAACAAGCGTGTTTCCGTCACGCCCATCTCACTTGTGGGCGGCGCGGCATCTCCCGAAGGGTATCTCAAAATCGCACACACCCTGCAACGCGCGGCAGATACGCTCGGCATCAACTTTATCGGCGGCTTTTCCGCCCTTGTACAAAAAGGAATGACTGAGGGCGCGAAGAATCTTATTTCTATTCTGCCCGAGGCGCTTGCCGAAACAAGAAACGTTTGCTCCTCTGTCAACGTAGCATCCACCAAGGCGGGCATCAATATGGATGCCATTGCCCTGATGGGTTCTACCATCAAGCGCGCGGCATATCTGACGCGCGATGAGAATTCCATCGCTTGCGCAAAGCTCGTTGTGTTTGCCAACGTACCCGAGGATAACCCGTTTATGGCGGGTGCATTCTGTGGCATTGGAGAGCCGGAAGCTGCTATCAACGTAGGCGTCAGCGGCCCCGGTGTTGTGGCATCTGCTATTCGCAGAGCCGGCGACTGCAACCTCTCGGAGCTTGCAGACGTTATCAAAAAAACGGCATTTAAGATTACTCGTGTCGGTCAACTCGTGGCAAACGAGGCGGCAAGACGTCTGAATACTCCTTTTGGTATCGTAGACCTCTCCCTCGCACCCACCCCCGCTATCGGCGACTCTGTGGCATATATTCTTGAGGGTATGGGACTTGAATCCTGCGGCGCACACGGAACCACCGCAGCACTCGCAATGCTCAACGACGCTGTTAAGAAGGGTGGCGTTATGGCATCCTCGCACGTGGGCGGTCTTTCAGGTGCGTTTATCCCCGTTTCCGAGGATGCAGGTATGATAGCC
>JAZQKM010000218.1:0-7194 GCA_045542155.1 Eubacteriales bacterium | reverse complement strand
CCGTAGGCGTCGAAAAAGCGGTCGCGGTAAGCATCGGTGTGTAGGTTAAAGGAAAGCGTCCACGCGCCCCAAAAGAGGTCGACGTGGCGGTCTCCAATGCCGCCGTTGCCAACGTCGATAAAAGAGCTAAACGCCCAACCGTCGAACATCACGTTTGGCAGGCAATAATCGCCGTGCAGGAGCGTGTTTTTCTCAAGCAGATGTCCTTTTTTCTCAAGAACCCCCCACGCTTCCTCGGCGGATGTGTAGCCCCAATTATCAGGAAACAGCGAGGCATCATAGTTCCCTTCTTTGTAGTTCTGCGCGGCACGCGCAAGGTATTCTGCGGTGTGGTCAGGCACGGGACAGCCATCGGTCGGGCACTCGTGCAAGAGGCGCAAGCGCTCCGCAAAGACGTCACAAAGACGCGCAGGCTCGTTTGTATAAAATTCGTGAGTTAGGTCCTCTCCGCGCACAGCGGCGGTCAGGAGCCAATCCTTGCCGTTCTCTGTGAAATAGTCGAGAACTTCTGTTCCCATTCTGCGCGCGTGGAAAAAGCGTGTCATTTCGGCCTCGCGCAAGAGCGTTCCTGCATCGGCAGATTTGAGATAAAGTCCGCCTTCTCTTTCGATATAAAGCACGCGCGCTTCGGGAGAACAGCTGCTATCCCAAACGGGTGCGTTCCAAAACAGCGGTAAAAGCCGTTCGGGAATGTCGTTTGGAAGGGTTGTAAGTAGTGTTTTCTTCATAACGTTATCAAAAAATGAATTTTACTCTTTCGCTTTGATGATGTTGATGGGTTTGATGTTGTGAATTGCCCAAACGGGGGCAAAAGCAGAAATCATTGTTAAGAGAACAACGAGAACAAGATCGATTACCGCCAAATACGGATAAAACTCGATGATGTTAAAGAGGTGGATCTCCAACTCCATATGCGTTTGCATAGAATTGAGCAGAATAGCATCTGCCACAGCAGTGGCCCCCCAAATACCAAAGCCGGAAAGCGCAACGATGAGAACGCCAACCACCAAGGGCTGTGCCAAAAAGATGCTTGCGATTTGAATGGTTTTTCCACCAAGCGACTTCATAATGCCAACTTGATATTTGTGCCTTTGAATAACGTTTGAACCAAATGCACACAGATAAATTACACAAATGGCAAGCAGAAATGCTTCAAACAGACGGAACAGATCGGAGAAGGTGACGATCAAGCGGTAGAGTCTTGTCGCCATGCCGTTTTCTACATTTCTGACCACAAAATTACGTTCCGACGCAACGCTATTGAGTACAGTTGCGGAGTGCACATCATCAAAATAGAGCGCATAAGGCGAAGTCATCAGCGGTCTTGCATCCAAAAAATCTTGACTGCTGAGAAACACACCGATACTATTACTTTCTGTTAAACGGGTAATCGTATAAGTGCGGTTTCCAAGTTCAACCCCGTCGCGAGAATAGAAAACAACCGTAATTTCGGTGGGAATAAATTCACCGAGATTATCCCGGGTGTACTTTGTACCTGCTATGCTGTTAAAGAGAGAGAGGGGCAGAACTGCTTCTCCGGGATCAATGCTCATTTGCAAACTCGAACCATCGTAAATACGCGGCGAGTTGAGGGGGTGATATTCCCCATTGCCAATATCAAAACCCAGACTTGCGGGAATGCCAAGCTCCATAAAATCAACAGAAGCGCTCATGTCCGCTATGTAATCCTTGGAAAATGTGTAGCTGATACCTAACACAAGCTGTACGTATTCCGCAAAGTGTAAAAATTCTTCCGAATCTCTCAGCGCATTTAAGCCGGCGGTATCTCCATTAGCCGTCAAAGTGTCCATACGCATCTTCAAATCGTCGTATTTTTGATGATAGCCCGTTTCTATAATGGCATCAATAACACCGTATTTTTTGTTCATGGGAGAATAATAAACACCAATGATCGATTCATAATCCTCATATCGAACGGAGTTGCCATAAAGAATAGAATCTGCCACATAGTCGGTGATAATAATGCCGTTGTTAGGACGGTCTAAATCGCCTGCCAAAACTCGATTTTCAATATCCTCACCAAAGAGGTGTTTCAACAAGTCAATATCGCATTGCAAAACGCCATAGGTCTCACCAATGTAGAACTTTTCTACGTTTTTGACGGCATCAAAGACCCTTTTTGCACCTGTGGTATCGCTCACACCGGAAATAACGGGCAGAGCATGATCGTACAAAATATGCATACGGTCGCCGTATTTGGTATTGCGAAAAGCCTCAAGATCCTCTGCATTGATATGAATAAGGGCTGAAGTATCCAACATATTGGTACCGCCGCTGATGGTTGCCTTTTGGTAGGACATCACGGGTTCTTTGTTCGTGATCATCGCGTGCGAAAGAGATGTATTGACGTCATAATTCAAGAAAGACTGGAAAACCGCAAAGCAAGAGACGATAAGTGTTGCAGTAATGGCAGCTACCAAAAAACGTGTAAACTTTCCTCGCATCATCGTGCGCGTCAAATGAAGCCTCTTTTTGAAGGACATGCCCGAATTGCGGCGCGAATAGGGGCGGCCACGGAATTCCAATTCCCCAACCTTATGGAAGCCATCGTCGTTCTGCACGACTTTTTTTACATCTCCTGTGCGAATTCCCTCAACCATGTCATCGATTTGTTCACCGGAAAGCGTTTTATTGTAAGGCAGGGTCAAGGTCCCCTCTTCGTTGATATCGAAAGCATTGGAGTATCCTTCGCGGCGAACGTCATCGCGTATAATACGACCGTCGCACAGCTCTAAAATGCGGTCGGCATAGTTCTCGGCATCGGGAACGTTGTGAGAGACAATAATAACCAGCTTGGTTTTGGAAAACTCCTTGAGCAAATTCAAAATTTGACGGGAATTGTCGGCATCGAGGTTGCCTGTGGGCTCATCGCACAAAATAACTTCTGGATTTTTGACAATGGCGCGTGCCATAGCAACACGTTGCTTTTGTCCGCCCGAAAGCTCACGCGGATAACGGGATGCATATTGTTTCAATCCCACTTTTTCAAGTGCATCCGTGATTAAATTGCCATGCTCGGCACTCTCCAAATCAAGGACCAACGCAATATTTTCCTCAACCGTCAGCTCCTCCAAGAGGTGAAAATCTTGGAACACAAAGCCGATGTGGCGACAACGGTAATCGTAAAAATCATACTTTGTAAATTTAGAAAGTCGTTCGTCTTCAAAAAAGATCTCGCCACCCTCAAAACCGTCAAGACCGCCGAGAAGATTGAGCAATGTAGATTTGCCACTGCCGCTCTTGCCCAATACGAATATCATTCCGTTATCGGGCAGAGTGAACGAAACGTGATCAAGTGCTACACAGTTTGTTCGGTTTTTACTTTTGTAGATTTTGGTTAGATCCTGTACCTTGATCATAGATGTATTTTCCTACCTTTCTGTAAAAAATATATCCGATGAAGTCCATTTCAAAGTGTTTCTGCACGGCGCGGGATCAGCTCACACGTGCCGCTATATGGGGTGATAGAAATGTGGTCGACCTCTTGGTTGACATCGGCACCGACAATTTCCAACGTATAGGACGTTCCCTTATAATTGTATTTGATAGTGTTTCCCTCTACTGTCAAGCATTTTGCTCGGCTTGCCCAAAAACGAAGGACAGGAGCCTTAACTTTGATGCGGTCGGGAAGAAAAAGCACCTCGCCCCCCTGCCATACGGCTGCCAAAGAGTTCTCGTCACGACGCTCGATCCCAAAGGACGAGGCATTGGCATCGATTTGAATACCGCTCTTGTAATTCTCGCCGTCGTTCCAAAAGAGTGCATCGACAAGCGGCAAATTTTCATACACCGCATCAAACGTGGTGCATTTTTCGGTGATGTAATGCTCGGGAACGCGGTCATCGAACAGATGCCACGAGCGAATGAAAATGCTCCGCTCGAAACGGAAAAGGTTGGCGGAAAAGCTTTGACAGTCGTACCAAACCGATTGTGCATCACTTCCCGTGTCCCAGTTGTCAAGCGCGACAACAGAGGTTGCAGGCGTGCTTGCGTAGGTCTTTTTGAACCACGCGCCCGCGTCACACATCTTCATAACCTGAACGTCTTTTTGCTGTGTGAGCTTTTCAATCTGCATCCGCAGCTGCGGTAAGAATTCGGTGTAGCCAAAGCTGTTTTCCTGACCGATTTGTGTAAAAGAAAAACCGAGGTCTTCGTTTTGATAAAAGGTTTTATAGAACCAGTCCACGTTTTCGGGAGCGGCCCCAACCGAGCCGACAGGCTCCATGGTGAAGCAACCGCAATGTAGGCGCGCATCCCACGCGTGGGTGAGGTATTTTTTGTTGTCATAATTGTGAATGGGACAAGGCCCCAACAGACGAAATACAGGAACATTTACCTGTTCTCCCTCGCTTTGCGCAGGGGTAAAGACATTGTTTTTGCAGGGATAGTAGGCTTGATTGAAATATCCGCCGTGGAGCGTATAGGCATCGGTGTTGGTTTGGTCGCGGCAGATGGCAATGGCATCGACGTCGTAGTTCTCTGCAAGATAACGGACGGTGTGTGTGTCGATCAACCAGCTCGCCACAGTGCGCGGATAGTAACCGTAAACCTCTTTGAATTTTCGCATCGCCTCGTCGATGAGCATCTCGCGTTCGCGAGGCGTGTACGCCATCGAAAATCCCGGCACGATGTGCCAATCCCAACGCCAGCCGCGCTCGCTCTTGTAAGGAAGACCGCAAGCAGATGTTAAGGGCTCGACAATCTCGTACCAGATGCCAAGCTCGGTGCGCGCGGTTCCCTTCTCGCGGAACAATTCCGCGTAGCGCGGATCGCAAAGGACATCGTATTGAAGCAAAAACGTGTTGTCAAGACCAAACTCGTTTACCATCTCCAACTCGGCACGCGTAGCGTTAAAGAGGATGTTTTCACTATCCTCCATACGCTCATCCACCTGCCGCGCAAAATTCATAATGCTTGCAATTTTCATAAGGCGTCCTTTCTGTTTGATGATTACAAAGTTGTTTTCTCAAAATCGATTTTATGAATCTTCATCTCACTGTAAAGCATTTTGGCGAGATAATGAACGTTTGCCGATGCCACTCCTTTGGAGTTACCAAGTACAACAACACCCATTTTGCGGCGGCGATTGATAATGGCAGACGAGCGGAAGGTTCCCACACCCCCAACGTGCCACAGCTGATTGGACTTTGTATAAGTGTGCCAACCAATGCAGGTGGCAATATTCCTTTTGGTGGATACCGATTCCCGACAGAGTTGATGCGCTTTGGTAATATAGGGCGCATCACCCTCAATTTGCAGGGCAATATACGCAAGCATATCCTGTATGTTGCTAACCAATCCCCCACCTGCAATATAGGGGTTGTCTTTTTCCCATTCCCAAAAACCGATTGCGCGCTCACCAAGCATTGCGGGCGGCACGCGCAGGTGTTCGGGGGCGGTGATGACGGTGTTCTTCATTTGCAGCTCGTTTTGAACGAACCGCTCAAAAAGTTCTCCAAAAGGTTCCCCTGTCACACGTTCTGCCACAACGGCAAGAATTGCATAGGGAAAATCGGAATAGGAATATCCGCGCGGTTTTCTGTTTTTGCGCCGACCGAGGCACTTTACCACCGTTTGCGAGGTGCATCCTCTGTAAATATTGCGCCGCGCGTAGCCGCTTTGCAATAAGGCGGGAACCGTAATCTCTACGGGTGTTAGATGCCCGTATCCCGCGGTGTGTGTGAGTAACTGATATACGGTTGGGTATTTGCCTTTGGGAAGGTCGAGGTAAGCAGAAACCTCGGTGTGCAGATCCAACAAGCCCTCTTCTGCCAAGTGCAAAATCAAATGCGCGGTCATTGTTTTGCTGATAGAACCAACGTCATACGAAAGCGCGGCAGGCTCTTCCGCATTACTAAAAACGAACCATTTGCCGCCACGGTAAAAGCCGACGGTAAGGGATTGCTGTTTGGAAAGAGAAAGATATTTTTGAATACACCGAGTAACCTTTGGCCGCAGAGCATCCAAACTCAAAAAAGCAATCACTGCAAAGGTTCTCCTTTTATGTCAATACAATTTCAATGCCAACAACGCCGTATTTGCTCTGCTTTTCGATGGAATAGTATTGCTCCATATCGGCAGGAGCGGCGGTGTCAACATCTTCGGGTGTGTAGCCGCATTGCAACAAAGGCAGCGATGCGTATAACTCGTTGAAATTATCAAAAACGTGCAACTTTACAACCTTTGCACGCAAGGTTTCGCCACCGGCGTTATTGGTAAAAACGATTTCGTCGCCCACACGGATGGCTTGTCTCTTTTCGTCGTACAGACGAAGCTCTATCGTTTTTTGCCCGCTCTTTATCATTTCATAAGGTTGGGGATGTAAATTCATAGAGTGGGTGACGGATTGCTGAATAGACATTTTGTCAAATCCTTTCGATGTGTTAGCTTGTAGGGTTGTAAAATGCGCTTTTGAGGGTTGCTCAAAAATCACATTTGTCCCTGATTTATGCTTTCATCTGCTTACAGCACATTTTATTCGTCATAAAATCGCAAAGCTTTTCTTCATTTGTAACTTCGATGTTCTTACCACGAAACAATCTAACAAATAATGTATATATACCGTAGCATAACAAGAAAATCAGCACAAAAGGAATGACAACGATATAACCAACTATCGAAAAAATCTTTTCTATTATACTTTCCTTTTTGTTTATCCTATTACCCCAAGGAATCGTTACTATTTCTCCGCTTATGTAAGAGCCACCACTTTCATCTGCCGTTACGGTTGCTTTGTAAACAATCCTTCCTCCATGATTACTATTCAGTTGTAAAATAAAGTCCGTATCGTTTTGCTCAACTTTCAGATTTGAATTAATTGCTTCTTCTTTGATTCTTGCAGCAAAATCATAAGGAGAAGAAACGTTACGAAAAGATAGTACTTTTTGTTCGGCTTTTTTATTTTTCATACAATCTCCTTTCGAGACAAACGACACTCTCAACGTGGGTCAAGACTCCAAAAGGTCTCAAAACCTGTCAAAAACGGGGGTTGTACTACCTTAAAATCTCGATAATTCGCTTTTCTATGCTCAATTATTTATTAGCAAACATTGCAAGGAGAAAAATAACTACAGAAAGACAAACAGCAATAATCAAATCGTTTTTTATTCTCGCCCCGAGTTCGTCTATCTCAAACTTGGCGTTTTTGCATCTTTTTTTAAGGTAAGCAATCAG
>JAZQKM010000217.1:0-3107 GCA_045542155.1 Eubacteriales bacterium | reverse complement strand
TGTTCGGGCTTGTAAAAAGAGCACTGCCATGCTAAAATAAAAGCAGAAACAAGAAAGGAGAATGATATGAAAAAAGTGATTTCGTGGGTGCTTTTTATAGTGATGATTGCCATCTTTTTGTTTGATATATATTTTGCAGTTGCGGGTGCGATAGATGTTAAGCTTCATTTTGAAGAGATTGTGGCAGAAGGCGGCAGCGGCGTCGATTTTTGGGGCGTTGGGGTAGAAATTCTGGCAATGGGGATTATTTTGCTTACCTTTGTGGGATTGGTTTTTGCGGCTTTTTCTGTAAAATTCGCGCAAAAGCGCGTCATAAAAATCATATCTGTCGCGATTTCTTTTTTATTCCTTTTTGTTCCGTTCTTTTCCTATGTGATTTATTTGTTTATCGCATAAAAAAGCAGACCATTATGGTCTGCTTTTTTTATACTATTTTAATCTCACAAAATCACCGTCACCATCGAGTGGGGTTGCATTGTGAGCTTGGTGCAAACGTCGTTGTGTCTTACAACGGCGGGGAGCTCGCGGTGAGAGGTGCTCATCATAACGAGGACGATGCTGCCGTCGGGGTTTTTGAAAGCGACGGTGTAGATGTTCTCACTATATCGGGTGGTAGCGATTCGCACGGCTCCGCGTTGTACGAATTTGGAAAAATGTCCAATGTAATAGTAGATGGGCGTGAAAACAAGCTCTTTGGTTTCGGTGTTGTAAAGGATGGGAGCGTGGCAGCCTGCCGCCTTGTCCTCAAATACGATTCCCGCAACCGCGGTGGTGCCTGCGGAACGGTTGTGGAAGGGGCCGCCTTTTTCGCTCAGGAGCAAGTTCCAGTCGCAAAGTCCTGCGGTAAAGTTGTTAAAGTCGCCGCAAAGCTCTTTGCCGTATCTTTCAGCAAGAGAGATGGGGTCCTCGTTAATAGATCCGCAGTTCTCGGTGCTGAGCAAAACCTTGCCGAACTTTTCGTGCACAAGTCTCATGCCGTCAAAGTGGTTGCCCGAATACCAGTGGTGGCCAACCGCCCAAACACGATCCTCGACCGCCTTGGAAGAGAAGATCTTCTTGGTACGGTCATAAACGCGCTCTTTGTTGTGGTCCCAAATGATGATTTTGATGTGCGAGAGCCCTTCGTCATCGAGAACGGGGGAGAGGTATTTTTCAATGAATTCGCGCTCATCGTCGGGGGAGTAATAGCAGCTCTCCCAGGATTGGCGCGCGATAGGCTCGTTTTGAATGGAGATTGCGGAAATGGTAACGCCCTCTTCCGCCATCGCCTTGATGTACTTGGCATAGTATCTTGCCCAGCACTCCTTGTATTCTTCCTTCAGGGAGCCGCCGCGGAAAACGCTTTCGTTATCCTTCATAAATGCAGGGGGGCTCCAAGGGGATGCGAACAGAATGAGCTCATCCTCGCAATATTTCAGCGCGTCTTTGATAAAAGGAATGATATATTTTTTGTCGCGCTCGAGCGAGAAGGTTTTGAGCTCCTTGTCGCCGCTCTCAATGTAAGCGTAAACGTCGAGCGAGAAGTCGCAGGAGTTGATATGCGTTCTGCCAAAGTTGTAGCCGATGCCGTTTTCGCGGGAGAAATAACTCTCCAAAAAGAGCTTTTTCTGCTCATCGGTGAGCTGTGCATAATTGTAAGCCGCCGACTCGGTAAAAGCGCCGCCAAAGCCCAAAATGCTTTGATATTCAAACTCGTCAAACACGTTGATAACGCCCATTTCGGTTCTTTCGGGGGCGTTGCCTGCTTCAACGGTTGTCTCTTGAAAATAAAGGTTTTCTGACGGAACGGAAGTAAAAATCTTCATACGTTTGCTCCTTTTGCGGTTGTTTTTTGATATCTTCATATTATCATATATAGAAGAAAAAGTCAAGACGAAAGTGCAAATTTGTTGTGATGTTGCAAATGTTTGCGTCATCCTCTATCCGCTCAAGATGATATACAGAGGTTTTGCTTATTGGTATGTGTTAGATGTAAGCGGGGCGTCGAGGACGTCGCCCCCTACAAAAGTTGTTTTGAATCAATCGCGAAAATCAATTTGCATTTTTGCAAAACCAAAAAACGCGTGAAATGTTTGATTTCTCGTAGGGGACGACGTCCTCGACGTCCCGCCTTTAACGACAAAAACGAAATCAGCAGCCGGCATGACATACAAAATTCTTATTTGTTTGTATGTGTTAGAAGTAGAGGGAGTAAGCTTCTTTGGCGAACGATGTTGGAACAAAAGGAACTTTCTTTTTGTGAAAAGTTGCGCCTGTATTGACACGTACTGTGGTTTGTGTTATAATAAACGCAAGAAAGGCGGTGTATCAAATGGGGTGGAAAGACGATTTTAAGAAGAGTTTTGACTTTACTTATGAACTTGTAAGGAAAAAATATCCATGGATTGAATTTTCTTGTTACGGTGGTCGTTTTTATTCCTTTTTTACCAGGCGACATTTTGAAAATCTGTATTTTTACTTAACGCCAAACAGTCTCATTTATACGGCAAGCAGTGCCTATATCACCGAAATTCCTTTCAATAAAATTCAAAAGTTATCGATTAAGCAAGGATGGTTATTCAAATCATCTTTCCAAATTCGTTTTGTGGCAGATAAAAAATATCATTTGCAAATCAATGCCATAAAAGATTTTTCAACCAAACTGACAGGAAAGAGCGAGGAAAACGTGAAAAACTTTATTGACACGCTTCGTAATAAAGTTGAAAATCGATAAATAGCACATTCAAGAAAGGCGGTGTTTTTGTGCGAAAAATTCTTGACAAGTTGTTTGAAAACAAGAAGTTAGCTTTTTGGATTCCAATCGCGTTTGCCGCGGTGGCATATTTGCTTTTTGCATTGTTTGGTTCTTCCGAGAACAAAGGCGAGGATCTTATGGGGCTTCTTATTTTGACTGTCGCTTGGTTCTTCGGCGTCTTTCTTGTATTCTTTGCACAGGTGAAAAATCCAAGATGTCCCGAAAAGTTTTTGGACTTTTTTGAACTGTTGGTTCTTGTTGGTTTTGTGCCATATTCGCTGATTGGAATGTTTACATTTTTGTTCAGCGGTTTTCAAAACTTTGATTTTGGAATATGTGTTGGCGCGGTTACATATAGTACCGTTTCGTGGGT
>JAZQKM010000216.1:0-17119 GCA_045542155.1 Eubacteriales bacterium | reverse complement strand
TGTCTGTTCCGCGCGGCGCGCCCAACTGCCAAAAGGCATTAAAGGGAAAGAAACCCCCCGATGCTTAGCATCGGGGGCTTTCTTTGTGTTGACTTGTCTTATACGATAATAATATCGATGGATTTATCCTTAATGGTAACTGCCTCTACGGGAACGGTGACGTCAACAGTCTCTCCAACGTTGCCATTATACGCGGCAATCAACTTTTGACCGTATACGTCGATAACGGCATATTTTGCACGACCGTAGTCCAAGATCTCAAGAACCTTACCAACCAGAACGTTTTCTGCGCCCTCGGTATGAGGTGCCACTGTCAAATACTTTGCCTCAACGATGTATTCAAGCGGCGTGTGGAAGATCTTATTGCCCTTGCAAGCAAACACCTTTTCGCAAATGCTATCGGTAGGAACAAGCTTTGCCTCTCCCACGTTCATATAGAAGTGGTAGAACTTGCGAGACTCGTCCTTAACCTTTGTAAAGATACCGTCAAGCGTGTTGGTGAGCGACAGAGGCGTAACATCGAGAGACTCGATTGCCATTTGGGTAAAGTCAATATCAAATTGAACATCATCACCAACGGCAAATCTTGCCTCGCCCTGCTCCAAGGAAAACAGTGTTAAGCTGCCCACCTTAAGGAAGTAAAGCGTTTTGCCTTCGATGGTCTCGATCCACTGTACCTTTGCGTGTCCGTTGCCTTCACCAAGCGTAAGAGCACTAACGGGCATGGAGATTTCAGCATTCTTGCTATCTGCGCACTGAACTGCTGCAGGCAGGCGGAAGCTTTCTGCCTCAAAGCTGAGCGTACCACCGGCGATCGATGCCAGGATAACGTTCTCCTCAGGAATTCTTCTGCGAATGCTCTTTTCGGTGTCCTTATCGAAAACGTGGAACTTACGACGGGAGATCTCAATATCGATGATGTCGCCGCGGCGAACCTCGGTATCGGGGTTTGCCTTGATGATGATAGCACCGCTTTGTGCATCGGGGGTATCGAGATTGAGGTTTGCATAAATGAGCGTCTCGCCGCCCAAAACCTCTACTACACTGACAACTGCCTTTGCAGGTGCCCAAGAACCGTCATTATAATTGTTCTTGTTGTAAACACGTACGTCATCGGGACGAATACCGAATACGATCTTATGTGCGCCGTCCATATACTTAACGGGGATCTTATCGGCTTGGATGTACTTCATATCTACGGTAGTGCCGCAATCGAGCGTAAACTTAACGTCCTCACCCGTTTTGGTAACGGTACCGTCGAAAAAGTTCATTTGCGGTGTGCCGATAAAGCCGGCAACGAACATATTATCGGGATATTTGTAAAGATTGATGGGGGTATCGATTTGTTGAACGTAGCCGTCCTTCATAACAACGATACGGGAGCCCATGGTCATTGCCTCTACCTGGTCGTGGGTAACGTAGATAAAGGTTGTACCGAGCTTTTGGTGCAGGCGAGAGATCTCGGCTCTCATTGCGGCACGCAGCTTTGCATCCAGGTTGGAAAGGGGCTCGACAAGCAGAAATACCTTGGGTTGACGAACGATGGCACGTCCGAGTGCAACTCTTTGGCGCTGACCGCCCGAGAGAGCCTTGGGCTTTCTTTCGAGATACTCGGTAATGCCGAGGATCTCTGCAGCTTCCATTACCTTTTCGTGAATTTGATCATTGGGCATATGGATGGTGCGCAGTGAGAATGCCATATTCTCATAAACGCTCATATGGGGATAGAGAGCATAGTTTTGGAATACCATTGCAATGTTTCTATCCTTAGGTTCAAAATCGTTTACGATTTCGTTATCGATACGAAGCTCGCCCGCGGTAATCTCTTCGAGTCCTGCAATCATACGCAGCGTGGTGGATTTGCCGCAACCCGAAGGACCAACGAACACGATAAATTCCTTATCGTCAATATCCATACAGAAGTCGTTTACTGCCTTTACGCCTCCGTCATATACCTTGAAAATATGTTTTAGTGACAAACTTGCCATAATATTTTCTCCTTACTGAAAAATTGCTATCGACTGCGGAGGCATAACGAGTGCTCCGCTCTCATCGAAAGAAAATTCACCGCCCGCAGCATACAACTCGCCAACGAGCTCGGTGTAACCAAGCATATCCTGATTCAGCGTTACGGTCTGCTCAAAGGTATCCATATTGAAAACGATCGTAATTTTTTCGCCTTGATATTCTTTGGTGATTACACAAATGTAACCGTTTTGTCCCTCGGGGTAATAGGTCACCGTGCCGCGCGCAATCGAGGGGAAACGGTTGCGCAGCTCCATAGCTGCCTTGTAGTAGTTGAGAATGCTACCGGAATCTGCTGCTTGCTCGGCAACAGAGGGATAATAGTAAGAGGTCTCGTCAACGGGAGTTCCCTCGGGTGGGAGATAACAGCATCCTTCATAAATGTTCTTAGCTTCCCACTTCATAGCAATGCGCTTTGCAGGGTCGGAGTTGTTGCCGCCCTTGCTAATCATACCGATCTCCTCGCCATAGTAAACAAAGGTACCGCCATTCATCATAGAAAGCACACCTGCTGCCATTTTAAGGTTATCAACACCGGGCATAAAGCTGCCGGGGCGCATGGTATCGTGGTTGCCGAGGAAGGGAGCGAGAATTGCATCGCTGCCATAGGTTTCTTGCAGCTCAACAAAAAGCTTGCCAACCGCCTCACCGTTGCTCTGCTTAACAGCTGTGGCAATGCTGCCGCCTGCCTGTGAACCGGTAAAGAGGAAGAAGCTATCGCATCCGCTCTCGTAGTAGCGATCGATGGTATAGTCATCACCTACCCAAGCTTCACCAACAATGTAAGCCGAGGGCTTAATTGCCTTTGCCTCGGTGTTGAGCCACGCGAGAAAATCGATGTTGCCTTGCAGGTTGCCTGTGTAGTAGCTGGTAACTGCATCCAAGCGGAAGCCGTCAACGTTGTAATCGATGAGCCAATACTTCATAATATTTTTGATCTCGGCTCTTACGTTCTCACTGCTGAGGTTCAGATCGGGCATACCGCTCCAGAATTGTCCCTCATAGGAGTATTGCGTACCGCTGACCTTGTGATAAGCACCATTGGAGGTAGTGCGGAAATTGTAAAAATCGCCGTATTTGCCACCGGGCTCACCGTTTTGACGAATGTAGCTGCATGCCTCGGTAAACCAAGGATGTCCGTCACTGCTGTGGTTTACCACCAAATCGATAATAACGCGAATACCGCGCTTGTGTGCTTCGTCAACCAGGTTTTTAAAGTCCTCAAGCGTGCCGTAATCGGGATCGATCGCGTAATAGTCGGTCACGTCATATTTGTGATAGGTGGGAGAGGGATGAATGGGCATCAGCCAAATGCCGTTGTAGCCCATCTCCTGAATGTAATCGAGCTTTGCGGTTACACCGTTGAGATCACCGATACCATCGTTGTTGGTATCGAAATAGCTATGAACAAAAATCTCGTACCAATTGCGATAGTTATCATCAATGATGTTAAGTGTTACCTTATTCTCTTCCCCCTTCTCATCGTCGGGCTTACAAGCGCCCATGGTGAGAGTTGTGAAAAGAAGAGTGAGCAGAAGAAGCATAGAAAGAATCTTTTTCATAGGTTCCTCCTTATCCCTTAACTGCACCACCGGTTACGCCCTCAACGTAGTATTTTTGCAACCACATAAAGAGGCCGGTTATGGGAACCGCTACAATAACGGCGGCTGCACAGAAGGTGGTGAAGTATTGTTGGATCATTTCACGCTCAAGCCATTTATACATACCCAGAGATACGGTATACATGCCCGTATCGGGTACGCCTGCCATAATGTAGGATACAAAAATGTAATCACACCAGGGAGAAATGAAAGAGGTAAGAATGGTGTAGATAATGATGGACTTGCTCAAGGGAAGAATAATTTTGTAAAAGGTGCGGAAACGGGATGCACCGTCGATACGAGCTGCCTCATCCAAGGACTTGGGAACGGTATCGAAAAATCCCTTTGCAATGTAGTAGCTGAGTGCAGCGCCCGCCGAATAAACAATGATCAAGCTCAGGTGAGATTGGTAGTTATCGGGGAGGAGAATTTTGAGCAGGAAGTAAACTGCCGACATACTCATAAAGCCCGGGAACATACCCAAAATGAGCATAATGTTCATCATCGGCTTTCTTGCCTTAAACTTCATACGGCTGAAAACATATGCCACAGAAAGCACAAATACTGCCGTAATGATACAGCTGCATACGGCAATGAGCAAGGTGTTGCCGTACCATTGCAAAAACTTGGTTTCGGTAAAGAGTCTCTTGTAATTATCGAGCGTCCATTCCTGCGGGAAGAAGGTAGGTGACCACGCACCCGGCTCCTTACGGAAGGATTGAACGAGAAGATAAAAGAGAGGAATGATCCAAATGATAGAAAGGATAGTGAGAACAATCTGCCCTACCGTATCGCCGAAAATTCTTTTGAACTTCATGCCGCCGCGGCGCTTTTTCTTCTGCTTTCTCTTTTCAATTTCAGCTTCCATTTGGTCGATCTTTTGCCAATTGGTAAGTTCTTGATTCTCTTTTGGAGCAACGTTTTCGTTTTTGATAGGTGTACTCATTGGAAATTATCCTCTCCTTTCACCGCCGAGGACTTATTATAAACAACAAGACTGAACACAGCGGAAATTACAAATACCAAAATACCGATAACCGATGCCAGCTTGTAGTTTCGGTCGGTACCAAGTGAGAGCTTATAGAGCCAGGTGATGAGCAGGTCTGTGCCCTTTGCACCGTCGGTATAAAGCATAATGTCGCCGGGGCCGCCGCCACTGAGCAGGTAGATAACGTTAAAGTTGTTGATGTTACCGATAAACTGCGTAATGAGATAGGGGCCTGTAACAAAAAGCATATAAGGAAGCGTGATCTTGAAGAAGCGGCGCGCGGGAGATGCTCCGTCGATGCGAGCCGACTCGTAAAGGTCATTCGGAATATTCATCAGAATTCCCGAGCACATCAGCATACTGTAAGGAACACCGATCCACATATTGACAATTACGATGCAGATACGAGTGGTGTTGATATCGATGCCGAATTTGAGGTGGTAATCAAAAATACGCTCAACAAGCTGCGTAATGATACCACCGCCCGAGCCGAGAACACCGCCGCCGGTATCCAGCATTTTCGACATGATCAAAAGGGATACAAACTGCGGCACTGCTATGGTTGCAACAAACAGCGTGCGGTAAAGCTTTTTGAGTTTGATACCCTTGCGGTTGATCAGCATAGCAAGCAGCATACCAAAGATGTAGCTGGTAAAGGTTGCAAGAACCGCCCAGATCAGCGTCCAGCCGAGCACGCGCCAAAAGGTTGCGCCAAGCTTGGAGTTGCCCGCAAAAAGCTCCTTGAAGTTGCCAAAGCCAACCCATTGGAACAGGTGCTGAGGTACCTCGTGTGCCGCATCGTAGTTGGTAAAGGCGATCAAGATCATTGTTACGAGCGGAACGATGGTGAAAACAAACAAGCCGACCATAGGCAGCGAGAGCAACGTCAGGTGGAATTTGTTGTCCAAAAGGTTGTTTACATCCCTGTGGAAGGTCTGCGGCTTTTTGCCAATGATGTGGCATTGCTCCAGCTCATAGCTTTCCTTTGCGCAGCTGATGTAGCAGATGAAAAAGAAAATGATAACAAACAGTGTGAGAATGCCGTACAAAAGGATGAGGAAGGAGTTGTCTCCGATCATTTTGTCGTAAAACCCTTTATCCTCGTTCCAAAAATCGTGCGTTTCCACGCGTCCGACATTTCCGCCGCTGAAGAAATTTTCAAAACACATAACGAGGTAGTTGCCACCAAAGAACACCATATAGAGCACAAAGGCAGCCTCGAGAAGCAAATAAATGACACCGCGAACGATCTGTCCGCGGAAAAGATGGCTCAATCCCATAACAAGGTGCGAGGACTTTGTCAGAGCGTCACCGTACCAAAAGTTTTGTCCAAACTCCTTAAATCCGCGCCCGATGCTGACAAAAAAGCCAACGATGGCTTGAAAAATGCGAATAAAAAAGCCTGCGATGCCCTTTCCGAAATTTTTAAAAAACTGTGATATTTTATGGAGGACCCTTTGCCAAGGTGTCATCCGATAATAGCCGAGATCCATGGATAACCTCCTTCTTTGATTTAAGATGGGGACTGCTGTATGCAACAGTCCCCGAAAAAAGAGATATTATTTTGCAATTTGTTGAACGAGTGCATCCAAAAGCTTTTGGAGCTCTTCATCCGTGTAGAATGTAAGCAGATCGCCTGCTTCCTTGTGCTCGATGAAGGGAGTGATCAAAGATCCCATAGGAGTCCAATAGTTGCCGGGAACGCTGGTTTGTGCGCGGCTGAACTGTGCCTGTGCAAGAACTGCTGCAAGCACTGCATCGTTCATAATTGCCTCGTTAGCAGCTGCTGCCTTGTTGGAGGGACCAAAGCCACGGGTTTCAAATCTCTTAATCTGGTTCTGCTCGTTGGTAAGCCATTGTGCGAGCTTGTGTGCTTCGCCTGCGTTTTGGCTGTAGCCGTTAACACCGATGAGCTTGCAACCCATATAGGTGGTAAGCTGCTTTTCTTCGCCACCGATCTGAACGGTGGGAAGCTTTGCAACGCCCATGTTTTCGCCAAGCTGGCCTTGAACAGCCTTTGCGTTCCAAATACCGGAAACGCCTGCTGCTACTTCAACCTTACCCTCTGCGGTGGGAGTAAAGCCTGCGATCAGCTTACTGTCGTCGGTTTGGATAACGAGTGCGGGATGGTTTACGTACTGAACAAGCGCCTTCATAACTGCGAGGCCGTTTGCATTGTTATAGTTGATGTCAACCTTTTGCTCGGTGAGAGCTGCATCATAGGTTACGTTGTATGCGAGATCGTCGAATGCGAAGAAGAAGCTGGAGAGATACCAACCGTCATCGTTGAGCTTGAAGTGAACCTTTCTGCCGGCAGCGTGTGCAGCATCGAGAAGACCGCCAAGGGTAGTTACATCTTCAGCATCGATAACAGACTTATCGTAGTACAGGAACAGGGTGTTGTCCTCGGTGCAGGGATATGCATAGAGCATATTCTTACCGTCGATGGTAACAGATGCAGACTCAACAGAGGATGCAGTGTTGTTTTTTCTGACATCCTCTTCAGCCTTACCGCCAATGCGTGCAAGAGCGCCGCCTGCGATGAGCTTGTTGATCTGGTCGCTTGCAAAAGAGAATACGTCGGGGCCGGAGGTTACGTCGTTGAGAACCTTGTCGGCTGCATCGCCTTCGCCTTGAACACCAAACAGGAACTTGTATTCCTTATCGGGGTTTGCAGCTGCGAATGCTGCGCACATCTCTTTGAGCATTGCTTGGTCTTCTTGAGAACCCCAAACAGTCAGGGTTACTTTTTCCTTAGAATCGTTATTATTGTTCTTGTCGCAAGCAGCAAATGCTGTTACAAGCATCAACAATGCGATTACGAGGGAGAGAATTCTAATCTTTTTCATAATAATCTCCTTTTTTATATTTGGGTGTAATGGTTAAAAAATGCGGAGCGGGCAAAGCCCCGCCCCGCAAAGGTTACTGATGTTTTGTTAATTGCTTGTTGATCAAGCAGCAGGAGTGATGGTAACGGTTTTTGCTTCGATGTTGAAGGATACAGTGTATGTACCTGCTGCAACGTACCAGTTATCGCCACCGTTTGCTTCGTCGCCATACCAGTTAGCAACGCCGAGCTCGGAACCGTAAACAACCTTGATTGCAAATACGCCGGGCTTGCCTTGATCTGCGATCCAAGTGTAGTCACCCATTGCAGTAACGTCGGTTGCTACGAGAGTACCGGTAGCTACGCCGTCTGCAACAGTGAGAGAAGGAGTAACGCCGTTCTTAACTGCGAAGTTAACAGCCTTGCCTTCGCCGTCTACAAAAGTACCAACGAGGTAGTAGTCGCACTTAGCGATCTCAACCTTATTGCCATCAACGGTGTACTTAACAGCGTAAACACCGGCTTCGTTGAGAACGATGTTGTTGCCGTCGGGGCTGTACCAGCTCTGGCCGATCTGGTTAACAACCTTGAACTCTACGGTACCGTCAGCAGCGAGATCCTCAGCGGTTACGGTAACGAAACCGGACCAGGTTGCCTTATCGTCAGCTTCCTTCATATGGAAATCTGCATTTTCATCACTTGCATTCCAGCCGTTGAACTCACCTACAAAGTGCATAGAGTGAGTAACAGTCATAGGCTCAATCTTCTCGATCAGCTCAAAGGTGATCTTGTTGTAAGCACCTGCATTGGGGTAGGTGGTGTAAGTGATCTTGTACTTACCGTCCATACCTTCAGCAAGCTTTGCATTCCAAACCTCGTAGCTCTTGTTGTACTCGTCGGAACCGATGAATACAACCTCGCCGTCTGCGTTCTTAACCTGTGCAACCTTCTTGTCAGCTGCGGTGTAGGTCTTGTTGTCATAGAAGTTAACGCCATCGCAGTATTCAGCGCCTTCGATAAGGCCGATACCTACTTGGCCATCCCAGTTACCGCCGAAGCAGATCTGGAACATATCGCCTGCGTACATTGTGAGAACGATGGAGTAAACGTTAGCGCCTGCAACGTCTTCCTTGGTCATGGTGAGGTTAGCCTCAGCATTTACGTGATCCCAGTTTGCCTTGAGCATATCGCCGGAACCTGTACCGATGAGGTAGTAGGAGTTGGTATCTTCTACATATTCTTCGGACTTGAATGCTGCAAAAATGTCGGTGTCAGCTTCGATAGCCTTGTCAAAATCGAAAGCTTGGGTCAGGGATGCTTCTGCATACCAGCCGGTGAAGGTTTTGTTTTCAGCTTCGGGAGTCCAGGATGTAACCTTGGAGCCCTTTTCGATCTTGTCTTCTCTAAGAAGCTTGCTGCCTTGGTACCAGGAAACGGTTACCATGTCCTTCTCTTCTTCAGGCTTTTTGAACAGATCGCAAGATGCGAAGCAAGCCATGGTAAGAGAGAGAGCCATAATGAGTGCGATTACAGATAAGAACTTTTTCATTGTCTTTCTCCTTTTTTGAATTATTTTTTTGGCTTTCGCCTTATTTTTGGGGGTGGGTCTGATATCGTTCCAGGCCTTTCCCTATGGTTATATTATACAACTAACCCTCGGAAAAGTCAAGCGAGTTTGAGAATTTCTACCTAATGCACAATTTTGAAACGGCGTTCTGTGCAATTTGCGCAATTTTTGCGAAAAAATTTCGAAAATTTTCGAATTACAAATTCCAGACGTTTTTCGCGTAGTCAAGAATGGAACGGTCGGAGGAGAATTTACCTCCGTTTGCGGTGTTGCGAACGCACTTGGCGAGGAACTCTTCACTACCGTAATCGCGGTTCAACTCGCTCTTAACACGAACGTAATCGCGGAAGTCCTTGAGCACGAGATAGTGGTCGGCACTCCAACCGCCAAAGAGAGATTCCTTGACCGAACGGAACATTCCGCTGCCTTGATCGTCAAAGGTGCCGTCGTCAAGCGTATCAACGATTCTCTTAAGCTCGGGATCGGAGTTGTAGATCTCCCAAGGATTGTAATTCTTCTTGATCTCTTTTACTTCTTCAACAGTCGCGCCAAAGATGTATTCGTTCTCTCTGCCGGCTTCTTCGCAAATTTCAACGTTTGCACCGTCCATGGTTCCAAGAGTGACCGTGCCGTTGAGCATAAACTTCATATTACCCGTTCCGCTCGCCTCCATGCCTGCCATAGAGATCTGCTCGGAGATATCTGCTGCGGGCATGATCTTTTCGGCATAAGAAACGTTATAGTCGGTAACGAAAACAACGCGAAGCTTATCGTTGACCTCGGGATCGTTGTTGACCTTATCGGCAATGGCGTTGATAAACTTGATAACGCCCTTTGCGTTCCAATATGCGGGGGCCGCCTTTGCGCCGAAGATGAATGCGGTGGGCTTAAAGTTTGGCTCCTTGCCTTCTTTGATGCGGAAATAATAATAAAGGATGGAAAAAGCGTTCATCAGCTGACGCTTGTACTCGTGAAGTCGCTTTGCCTGCACGTCAAAAATGAATTCGGGCGGCAGCTCGACGCCTTCTCTCTTGAGAACGTATTCCGAAAGCTGTTGCTTTTTCAAATACTTGATCTCGGCAAAAGCATGGCGTACCTCGGGATCGTCTGCATACTTTTCAAGCTCCTTGAGGCGTTCAAGGTCTGCTTGCCAGCCATCGCCGATCTTTTCGGTGATGAGAGCGGAAAGCTCGGGGTTGCAGAGTGCGAGCCAACGACGGGGCGTTACACCGTTGGTAACGTTGAGGAACTTTTCGGGATACACCTCATACCAATCGCGGAAGGTGCTCTCCTTGAGAATTTCGGTGTGCAACGCGGCAACACCGTTGACCTTATTGCCCGCATAAATGGCTACGTTTGCCATATGTACGGTCTCATCCTTGATCAGGAAGAGCTTACTATTCGGAAATTCCTTTTCGATGCGTGCTTGCATCTTGGTCAAAATTCTTGCAATTTCGGGCAACAGCTTGCGTACGCGCTTCATATCCAAGCGTTCAAGCGCCTCACCCAAAATGGTGTGGTTTGTAAAGTTAAATACGGAACGTGCAAGCAGGAATGCCTTTTCGAACTTCAAGCCCTCTTTCATAACGAGGCGAATGAACTCGGGAATGGCAAACACGGGGTGTGTGTCGTTGAGCTGCAGCGAGATATGCTCATTGATCTTTTCAATAGGAAGTCCCTTTTGCTTGTGCTTGCGAATGAGGTCCTGCACCGATGCCGGTGCAAAGAAATATTCTTGGCGCAAACGCAGGATGCGTCCCTTTTCGGTAGAATCGTTGGGATAGAGGGCGTAGCTGATGCTTTCGCAACGTACGTTATCCTTTGCGATCTTATCGATCTGCATACTGTCAAAAGCAGCAAAATCAAAGCTGCCGGGCTGCTCACTTTGCCACAGGCGCAGGGTGTTAATGGTCTTTCCACCGTAGCCGATGATGGGCATATCGTAAGGAACTGCCTTGGTGGTAAAGTCGGAGAATTTTACAAGTACGCTATCCTCTTCCCTTCTGTAGCTCCAAGGGTCACCGTGTCTTTGCCAATCGTCTGCGTTTTCCTTTTGGAAGCCGTTCTCAAAGCTTTGGCGGAACAAGCCGTAGCGGTAACGAATGCCGTAGCCATCGAGCGGAATGCCAACGGTGGCACCCGATTCGAGATAGCAGGCAGCAAGACGGCCAAGACCGCCATTACCGAGAGCTGCGTCCTCAATATCCTCAAACGATGTAATATCGATGCCACGCTCTGCGAGCAGTGCCTTTACCTCGTCAAGCTTGCCAAGGTTGTAAAGGTTTGCAAAAATTGCACGGCCGACCAAGAATTCTGCCGAAAGATAACCCACTCTTTTTTGAGGAGCTTCTTTGCATTTTTGCCACGTATCGGCAATTTCTGCCATGGTTGCGCTACTAACGGCACGATAAAGTGCGGATGTGGATGCATGCTCCATATCGACACCGTCGTTGGCTTTGAGCAAGCTTTCAACTGTTTTGATCCATTTGTCCATTGTTTTTCGGTTCCTTTGCTATGATTTATCTGTTCCCTCTTTTTGCAATGCGAGAGATCTTTTGAGCCAACGTGCGGCTCATTGCACTTGCGGGGCAACGCCAGCTCCAGTTGCGATCACTGAGTGTGCCGGGGGTGTTCATGCGAGACTCCGCACCCGTTCCAAGCAGATCCTGCAGGGGAAGAATGACGTATTTTGCGCAGCTGACGTAAGCAAGACGCACTGTTGCCGCGCGAGCGCGTTGCATGGTTTCGGGGTCGTTTACCTGCTCCGAGCGATATGCAAAGCGTACGCCTGCCTTTTTGCACTCGGATACGAGATCGCGATAAAATATCTCGCGTGTATCCTCATCCAAATCCTCAAGAAATTCAATAAAGGTAGCATTATCGTGCGTACCCGTGTAAACCACGCAGTTTTCATCGTAATTGGAGGGCTTGAATTCCTGCTCGGGGTTTCCGTCAAACGCAAACTCCAAAACCTTCATACGAGGGTATCCCGTATTGCGCATCAAGCGATAAACACCGTCATCGAGAATACCAAGGTCCTCAGCAATGATCTTCCAATCCTTTTTGCCCTCAAACAAACCTTCCTTCGGGCCATCGCGCCAGCATCCCACTCTGGCATTCTTGCTGCCTGCGGGAATGGCGTAAAAACGGTCAAAGCCGCGGAAGTGGTCGATGCGTACGATATCGTACATAGAGAGTGCCTTTTGCAACCTTGCCGTCCACCATGCGTAGCCGTCTTGCCTCATTTTTTCCCAATTATATAAAGGATTGCCCCAGAGCTGACCGTCCTCGCTGAAATAAGCCGGAGGAACGCCTGCAACCTCGGTAGGAGTACCGTCGCCGTTGAGCAAAAACAGCTCGGGATGCGCCCAAACCTCAACACTATCCTCGGAGACGTAAAGCGGCATATCGCCCATAATTTCAATTCCACGCGCGTTGGCATAGCTCTTCAGCTCGCCCCATTGACGGAAGAACTCATATTGCGTAAATTGCCAAAACAGTACCTCGTCCTCATTGGCGGCAAGAAAGGCATTGAGCGCTTCCTTATCGCGTACGCGATACTTCTCTTCCCAAGTGGAAAGAGCACGCCAACCGTGTGCCTCCTTGATTGCCATAAATGCGGCAAAATCAGCAAACACGCCTTCTTCCAAAAAAGCTTGGAATGCAGGCACTTGACGATCGAAGCGCGAAAATGCGAGCTTCAGCAGCGGAATGCGACGATAGAACAATGCCTCATAGTTAACACGCCCGATCTCCTCTCCCGCAGCAGCACAGGAATATTCCTCTGCTTCCTCTTTTGTCAGCAAGCCCTGCGCGATCAAAGCTTCAATATCAATTAAATAAGGGCTGCCTGCAATGGCACAGGATGAGGCGTAGGGCGAATCTCCATATCCGGTGGGAACCAGTGGTAGCACCTGCCAAACCTTTTGGTGAGCTCTGGCAAGGAACTCTACAAAGTCTTTTGCCTGCGCGCCCATTGTTCCCACTCCATAGGGAGAGGGCAATGCCGTTATCGGCAATAAAACTCCTGCATAACGCTTTTTCATTTGCGAATTCCCCTTTGCTAAAATTTGTGTTTCGAAAACTTTCGAATGTATCTTTGTAATATTCTATCACATTTTCTTCGCCGTGTCAAGTAAATATGTGACGGAAAGGCAGGATTTTTGTCAAGAAATCATTTTTTTAAGATTTTTTAGCTATTTTTTACACTTTTTTTCACAAAATCATTGTAAATTTGAAAAACTATGCTATAATGAAAGTAGGCAAACAAAAAAATCAATCGAAATCGGTTCTCTCCGCATTTCGAAAATCTTCCAAAAAAAGGAGGGCAAAATGACCATTAAGGAAATTGCCGCCGAGCTCGGTCTTTCTGCCAGCACGGTTTCAAAGGCACTCAACAATGCCTCCGATATCAGCTCGGAGACACGCAATCGCGTCAATGCCTATGCCCGCTCAATCGGTTTTTCCCTGCACCGCAATCAGGATTCCAAGCGTATTTGCGTTTTGTTTGAGAATATGGATTCTCACAGCAACTCGCAGGTCGGTTATCCGGTTCTTACGGGATTTCAACAGGCAGCAAACGCCTACCACTACGAGGTGGTGATTGAGCACTGCTCCGATAAGAATCCCCCAAACCTGAAGAAGCTCTGCCAAGAAAACAACTTTTGCGGCTTGATGATCATGGGAACGAAGATCACGAGTGAGATCATCAAAGAGCTGGAGACCACAAGCATTCCCGCTATGCTGATGGACTCTTACGTAAAAAATCCCAAGGTTGCCTGCATCAGCAGTGACAACATCAACTCGGTTGCTGCTATTGTAGAGCATTTGATCAAGCTTGGACACCGCAAGATCGGTTATTTGGGCGGTGACAAGGAATCGATCGTTACCCGTGAGCGCTTTTCGGGCTATCTGATCGGCTTGATAGAAGGTGACATTGAATTTAACAGCAGCTACGTTCGCTACGGAAACTACACAGAGGTCTGTGGTCTTGAGGCAGCCGACTTTTTTGCCGACCAGGGCGTTACCGCCGTGGTGTGCGCTTCTGACCTAATCGCCATTGGTTTGATTACCGGACTGCGAAAGCGCGGCTTGCGCGTTCCTGAGGATGTTTCGGTCAGCGGCTTTGATAACCTTGACGTTGCACGCTACTTTACCCCCGCACTGACAACCGTTAAGCAGGACTTTATCTCCTTAGGTGAAAACGCGTTTACCCTGCTCCGCCAAGCCATTAAGGGCAACAAGACCAAGCGCATAACCATTCACACCGAGCCGATCTTCCGCGATTCGACCGCTCCCGTTTGTGAAACAAGCGCCGAGGGCGCACAATCAAAATAAATTATATGAGGTGAAATCATGAAAAAGACTTACTCTCGCATTCTTTCTCTTCTGCTCGTTGCTATCATGCTCCTCTCTCTCGTTTTGACCTCCTGTCACAACGATCCGAGCAACAACAGCACCAACGAAAGCACCACCGATGGTGGCAAGTGGCAAATTCCCGAGGGAGAATACACCATCCCGAAGGAAGAGGGCTACAATCAGATCACCTTCTATTGGTCTCACCCCGGTGTTATTGAAAACTGTGACATTTGGGCTTGGTGGGATGGCAAGGAAGGCAGCGGCTACATCATGCACCCCTGTGACTACGGTGCAAAGGTCGTGCTCAACGTGCCCGTAGGCATTGAGCAGATCGGATTTATCGTTCGTACCGGATGCTCCGAGCCCGGTGGCTCCTCTTGGGGAGAAGCAACCAAGGACGGCACCAGCGAAGACCGTTTTGCTGTGATTGAGGGCGAAGAAACCTTTATCTACCTCAAGAGCGGCGATGCAGCACAGTACACCAGCCAAGATGGAGGCAAAACGCTTACCATGATTAAGAAATTTACCCTTGCGGGCATGACCGATTTCCACAAGATCCAATACAACGTAACCCCCAAGACTGCAATCACCAGCTACAAGCAGGTCAAGGTTTATGAGGGTGACAAAGAATTGACCATTCTCGACATCAGCAATATGGGCAAAGAGGTTACCAGCGGCATTATTGAAGTGGAAGAAACCCTTGATATTGGCAAAAACTACCGCGTGGTAATTGAGGGCTACGGCGAAAAGGCAGTGGTTCCCACCTCTATTTTTGATAGCGAGTACTTTATTGAAAACTACACCTACGACGGCGATGATCTCGGTGCAATCATCAACGGTGATAAAACCACCTTTAAGGTTTGGGCTCCTACCGCCTCTAAGGTAGTGCTCAACCTCTTCACCTCCGGCCACGAGGGCTCCGCTTACAAGAGCATTGATATGGTCAAGGGTGATCGCGGTGTTTGGTCCTACACCGAAAGCTGCGGTCACGGCACCTACTACACCTACACCGTAACCACCTCGGTTGGCACCCAAGAGGCAGTTGACCCCTATGCAAAGGCGGCAGGCCTTAACGGTAACCGCGGCATGGTAGTAGATCTTTCTCGCACGAACCCCGAGGGTTGGGGCGAGGATAACTTTGCAACCGGCATTAAGACCTACAGCGATGCTGTTATTTGGGAAGTACATGTAAGAGACTTCTCTAACAAGATCGCATCCTCCAACTACAAGGGCAAATATCTCGCATTTACCGAGCGCGGACTTGTAAACGAGTTTAGTCAAAGCATTGGCGTTGACTATCTTGTAAATCTCGGCATTACCCACGTACATCTCCTCCCCGTTTATGACTATGCAACCGTTGATGAAGCTAACCCCGATAGCCAATTCAACTGGGGCTACGATCCCAAAAACTACAACGTTCCCGAGGGAAGCTATTCTACCAACCCCTATGACGGTGAGGTTAGAATTAAGGAATACAAGCAAATGGTGCAAGCACTGCACGCAGCAGGCATTGGCGTTGTTATGGATATGGTCTATAACCACACCTACGATGCAAACAGCTCCTTTAACAAGATCGTTCCCTACTACTATTACAGATACACCGCAACGGGTGCAAACTCTTCTGCTTCCGGCTGCGGTAACGATACCGCCTCTGAGCGTTATATGTTTGGCAAATTTATGGTTGACTCGGTAAGCTACTGGGCAGAGGAATATGACCTTGATGGCTTCCGCTTTGACCTGATGGGCCTGCACGACCTTGCAACTATGCAAGAGGTTGAAAACGCAGTACACGCTATCAATCCCGAAGCAATTATTTACGGTGAGGGTTGGACAATGGGCTCCACCATTGACGGCAGCCCCATGGCTAACCAAGGTCAGATCAGCAAGATCGAGCCCCTCGAGGGCGCTATCGGCGGCATTGCCGTATTCAACGATACCATTCGCGACGGTCTTAAGGGCAGCGTATTTACCGCAACCTCCCAGGGCTATATCAGCGGCAACGGCAACGGCTCCTTCCCCTCTGTTCTCTTTGGTATCAAGGGCGGCGTTGGCACCGGCTTTAGCTGGGAAGTGAAAAACGGTATGGTCGTTAACTATATGAGTGCACATGATAACAACACTCTGTGGGATAAGCTCATCCTCTCCAACGGAGATAACACCGTTGAGGAACGCCTTGCCATGAACCGCCTTGGCGCAACCCTTTTGATGATCTCCAAGGGCACCGTGTTCTTCCAAGCAGGTGAGGAAATGCTGCGCACCAAGGACGGTGACGAGAACAGCTATAAGTCCAGCGACGCCATCAACAACATCGATTGGTCGGTCCTCAAGGAAGGTAGCAACGAATACGAAATGATGCGCTACTACCAAGAGCTGATTCGCGTAAGACAAGAGTACGCAATCTTTAGAACGCTGAACACCGCCGTGATCGCCAACACCTCCTACGGTGAAGGCAGAGTTGCTATTACGCTTGATAACCATGCAGGCGGTAAGGCACTTATCGTTTCCAACCCCACAGGTGAAGCGATGACCTACAACGTTTCCGGCAACTGGCATATGATCGTAAACGGTGTTGACGTTATGGATGCTCCCGAGGCAGCAACTGGCAGCATCACCGTTCCCGCCTACACGGCAGTCGTTTTTGTAAACGACGCATGCCTCAACGGCTAATTGAAACCACACATAAAAATTGGCAGGCACCCGAGGGTGCCTGCCTTCTTTATTGTTGGCATATGCTTTTATGAATACTCTACCCA
>JAZQKM010000215.1:0-3625 GCA_045542155.1 Eubacteriales bacterium | reverse complement strand
AGTCCCGCGCATTCGCGGATGGCTTCCATAATTTTTTGCTTGTATTCGTGAGAGGTCAAAAATGCGATGGTGTCGGTCTCCTGCTTGAAGGTTGTGCCGATGATCTGCTCGACCTGCTTATTGTTGACGCTACGCGTGTGCAAAATGGTTGCACCCGTTGCTCCTGCCGCACGGCTGGCATCCAGAACGGCATCGGTGAATTTTTGATTGACTACGGCAACGATGAGTTCGTGCATTTTTCGTTTCCCTCTTTCTTTGGTATTTTTTTGTGCCTCTGCATCCTCTCGCATCGGTGTGGAAAGGATTGCGTTGCTGACAAGATTAGAGATGCCCGAGAGCGGAATGGTAAAGGCAATTCCGTTGCCCATTAGGTAAAGCTTGAGCTTTTTGTTGATAGCGCGCAGAACGCGAGCCTCACAGTAGTTCGGGATAAGCGAGTAAACAATGCGTTTTTCGATTTCATCAAGTCCCAAATAGCTTAAATAGTGCGACTTTGCCGTGCCGTATCCCAAGCCCGAAAAGCTGAGTGCCGCACATTGCTCGTTGCAAGCCTCGGTGAGTGCAATTTCGTCTCCCTTTTTGATGATGCACACCAGGAACTTGACGCGTTTTTCGGTTGTTGTACGCTTTGCCATCAGTTATGCACCTCCCCATTCTCTGTGGTGTAGTCGATAAAGTATTCCTGCTCGGAAATGAAGCGGCTGACCGCTACGCGGGATTTGTAGTTGTAAATCAGTCCGCAAACCTGAATGGAAATGATAGGTGTGAGTGCCACAAATGCGACGCATCCGAATGCCTGCGTCATCACGCTCTCGCCAAGGGCGAGACAGGCACCTGTTGCCAAAGGCAGAACAAATGCACTCATCATAGCACCGCTGGCAACTCCACCGGAGTCGAATGCGATACCAACGAAGAATTTGGGCACAAAGAAGGTCAGCCCCAGAGCGATAACGTATCCGGGAACGAGAATCCAAAGAATATTCATTCCTGTTAAAACACGTAACATCGAAAGTCCCAACGCAGCAGACACACCAACAGAAAGCGCGAGGCGCATGGTCGATGCCGAAATGGCACCTGCGGTGATCTGTTCTACCTGTTTATTGAGCACGTAAACGGCAGGCTCTGCGTTAACGATAAAGTAGCCGAGCAGCATACCGATGGGCAAAAGAACCCACCTCCAAGCACCATTCAAAGAAGCAAGTGCTCTGCCAAGCTCTTGACCTACGGGTAAGAATCCTTCATTCGCACCCGTGAGAAAGATAACAAGTCCTACAAAGGTATATACAACACCAATACCCACACGCAACAGCTTGCGTGCTGTAAATGCGCGTGTCAACAGTTGGAACAACAATGCAAAAACAATAATAGGCAAAAGTGCTACCGCAATCTCCTTTGCGTGGTCGGCAAGGCCGTGCAAGTAGCGCACGGTGAGGTCTTGCGTATCAACAATTTGTTCAATTGGATTGCCTTCATAGCTTCCACCACTAATAGAGAAGCAGATACCAAGCACCATAACGGACAAAATAGGTCCTACGCTGCAAAGCGAAACAAGACCGAAAGCGTCGTCGTGCCCTTCTCTACCCGAGCGCATACTTGAAACACCCGCGCCGATTGCCATAATAAAAGGAACGGTCATAGGTCCTGTGGTAACTCCGCCCGAGTCGAAAGCGAGTGCCCAGAAATCGGGATGAACGAAGAACACACAAAGGCCAAAGGTAATGATGTAAAAAATAATGAGCAAAAGTGAGAGGCTAACCTTGAACATGATGCGCAGCATACCAATAATTAAGAAAACACCAACGCCAAGCGAAATGGTCAAGGTTAAAATCATCATCATATCGGCGTTACCGGAAAGCTCCGCCACCTGCCCTGCCAAAATTTGCAGGTCCGGCTCGGAAATGGTTACAAAGACACCGATAAGAAAGCTGACAAGCGCGATAAGCCAAATCTTATTCGATTTTGCAAGGTAAGAACCGATTTTGGAACCAATCGTCTGCATTGACATCTCCGCTCCCATCGTAAACAATGAAAGTCCAAAAATAAGACACACAACACCAAAAATAAAGAGCAAGAAAATGCCCGGCTCCATTGGTGTGAGTGTAATTGCCAGAGCAGCTACAATCAGCGCGATGGGTATAATAGACGAAAACGATTCCGAAAGCTTGGATTTGATAAGGTTTTGCAACTGTTCTTGTTCCTTTCCGAGTAATATGGGGCCATATCCCCTCATTTTATATTATAACAGACTAAAGTGGAATTTGCAAGTTCTTTTTGTCGTTTTCCAAAAAAATTCTTTCCTATTTATAATATATTTTTATTCATCCTTAAAAAGCAACGCACATTTACAATTTGTTCATTTTTGGGGCGCTTTTTTAACAAAATATATATAGATTTTTAAGGTGCGTTTGCGGTATAATGATTGGGTAATTTTATCATTTTATGAAAGAAAGGAACTACACTATGGATTTCTTGTCATTCCTTTGGGAAAACATCTTGTTTCTGTTTCAAGGTGAAGCTTGGAAAATGATCGTTATGTGGATCATCGGCGGCGTTTTAATCTTCCTTGCAATCAAAAAAGAAATGGAACCTACACTCCTCTTGCCTATGGGTTTTGGTACCATTTTAGCAAACATCCCCTTTGCAGATGCAGTTGCAGAAGCAGGAGTTAAATTTCCTTTTGCTGATGAATTTGCTGAGCATACCGGCGCACTGACCACGCTTTACAACGCAGGTATTGCAAACGAGCTCTTCCCCCTGCTCCTCTTTATCGGTATTGGTGCTATGATCGACTTTGGTCCTCTGCTCTCCAATCCCAAATTGATGATTTTCGGCGCAGCAGCACAATTCGGTATTTTCATCACCCTGTGCATCGCATCCGTTTTCTTCCCTGACAATGCGGCAGCATCTATTGCCGTCATCGGCGCAGCAGACGGTCCCACCGCAATTGCCGTATCGCAAAAGCTCATCGGTTCCGATCCTGCTATGGAGCACATTATCGGTGCTATCATGGTAGCGGCTTACTCTTATATGGCTCTCGTTCCCATTATTCAACCCCCTATCATTAAGATGCTCACAACCAAAAAAGAGCGTATGATTCGTATGCCTTACGAGGCAAAGGAAGTCACCAAGCTGACGCGTATCCTCTTCCCCATTGTCATTACCATTATCGCAGGTGTCGTTGCTCCCTCTGCCGTATCTTTGGTTGGTTTCTTGATGTTCGGTAACCTCATTCGTGAGTGCGGTGTTCTCGATTCTCTTTCCGAAACTGCTCAAAAGGTACTTGCAAACCTTGTCACCATCTTCCTTGGTATCTCTATTTCAACGTGCATGACTGCAGACAAGTTCCTCAAGGTAGATACTCTCCTGATACTTGGTCTTGGTCTGTTTGCATTCATCTTCGACACAGCCGGCGGTGTTCTGTTTGCAAAACTGATCAATGTCTTTTCCAAGAAGAAGATCAACCCCATGATTGGTGCTGCAGGTATTTCGGCATTCCCCATGTCCGGCCGCATCGTACACAAGATGGGACTTAAAGAAGACCCTCAAAACTTCCTTTTGATGCACTCCATCGGCGTAAACGTATCGGGACAGATAGCCTCTGTAATCGCAGGCGGCCTGATACTAA
>JAZQKM010000214.1:0-15570 GCA_045542155.1 Eubacteriales bacterium | reverse complement strand
ACGCCGTCAATATCGTAAGCAAGTCCGTCGCGGAGCTTACCGAGTGTTTCAATGTGTGCAATAATGCCATCGGCGTTGGAAGACACCGCAGTATTCTCCAAGGTTTTAAAGCCCAATTCCGAGAGACGGTTGAGTGTTTCGATGTGCGAAACAGGCTCGCGGCCGTCGAGATACAGACTTCCCTCTTGGAAATTGAAAACGAAAATGTCGAGCTTGCGCTCGGCGGCAATTTTGGGGTCAAGCTGACGGAGCGAACCCGCAGCGGCATTTCTCGGGTTGGCAAGAAGCTGTTGCCCTGCCGACTCTCGCGCCAAATTGATGCGTTCAAACACTGCACGCGGCATATAAACCTCACCGCGAACGGTCAAGTTCAGGGGTTCGGAGAGCTGCATCGGGATAGAAAAGATGGTGCGCAAATTTTGCGTAACGTCCTCGCCCACAAAGCCATCGCCACGCGTAGCACCTTGCACAAAGATGCCGTTCTCATAGCGCAGAGATACCGAAAGTCCGTCAATTTTGGGCTCGATAGAATAAGGTGCATTGGGTACAGTCTCGGCAACGCGATCCAAAAACTCGCGGAGCTCATCAAAAGAGAAAACGTCGGAGAGCGAATTCATTTGCACCGTGTGCGTTACTTTTTCAAATTTATCAAGCGGTCTGCCGCCAACTCTTTGTGAGGGAGACGAGGGATCGAAAAACTCGGGATGCTCGGCTTCAAGTCTCAGCAGCTCGGCATACATCATATCGTATTCGTAGTCCGAAATTTCGGGATCGTCATCCACGTAGTAACGCTTGGCGTGGTAAAGCAGCTTTGCACGCAGAGCGCGCAATTTTTCTTCAACGTTTGGCATTCCTTGGGCCGCCTTTCTTTGCAAATGGTAAAAACGAGCTTTTTTCTCAAAGCCCCATCTTTTTTATTATACCATTTTTTATGCTTTTTGTCAATCATTTTTTATAAAAAATCGAATTTTTTATTCGCATTTTCGACAATTATTTTGTAAAATGTAAACATTTTTTGTACATTCTTTACAAACAGGAAAAGTTGTGCTATACTATTAGTGTAAGAGAAATATCTCCTACAATACCGAAAGAAAGGCAAGGAAAGCAAGATGAAAATTAGCGTAATTGGCAGACAAATGAACGTCTACGAGGATATGAAGCTCCTCATTGAGAAAAAGCTTGCTAAGTTTGAAAAATTCTTCCCCGGCGAGGGCACGGCAACCGCCACGCTCAGCTGTAAACATAACAAAAAATTCATCGAAATCACCATAGCCGCTGCGGGCACACTGTTCCGCAGCGAGGTTGGAGCCGAGAGCTTCCGCGATGCTCTTGATGACGCCGTAACCAACATCGAGCGTCAAATTCGCAAGAACAAAACAAAATTGGCGCGTCGCTTGCGCGAGAACGTTTTCGTTCCCGCAGTTGAGGAATATTACGACGACGCTCCCGAGGCAGAAGAGGAAGAAATCATTCGTACCAAGACCTTCCCTGCCAAGCCAATGTCCCCCGAAGAGGCCATTTTGCAAATGAACCTTCTCGGTCACCAATTCTTCGTATTTATTGACGACCAAAGCGAGGATACCTGCGTGGTTTACAAGAGAAATGACGGCGGCTACGGATTGCTCGTTCCCGAAAAAGGATAAAACAGAATATAAAATAAGGGCGGCAGAAATTCTGCCGCCCTTTTGAGTTGTTTCATTATTTTTTGACACACGTAAGGGGCAAAAGTGCAGGATACTTTTCGGGGTCTGTTCCCTCAATCTTTACGCCGAAAAGTGCGGCGATGGTTTTGGGAATTTGAACGTTCTCAACCGTTTTTCCGTTAAAGACCTCGGCGTGTGCACCGTAGGCGAACACGGGAACATTGGTTGAGGTATGATCTTCCGATGTGTATTTGAATTCTCCGTTCTCATCAATCTGCAAGCCGCCGGTTTCGTGGTCGGCGGTGATGATGACCATCGTTTCGGGGTTGTAGAAGGCGTACTCCATAAACAGCGCGATTGCTTGGTTAAAGCGCACCATTGCCAAATAAGCGTCCTTTGCATCGTTATCGTGGCAATGCTTGTCGATGTAGGCCTCCTCGTACATCATAAAGAAGCCGTCCTCATCTTTGGAAAGCGTTTCAAGTGTACTTGTGATAGCGTTGCGCAATTCTGGCATTTCACTCTCGGTGTAAACGTTGTAATCGCAATCGATGATGGTGCCGTATTGCTCGGATAACGCATCTTGCGACTTGCGAATGGCACTTGTGTTACTGCGGTCGTAGGCGTGCGCCGAAAAAGCGGAAGGCGTCGCTCCCGTTTGCTTCTCGGTGGACATAACGGCAGTTGCCTTGCCCTGTTGTGCAGCCAATTCGGTCAATAACGGGACATCCTTTTGGTTGCCGTCTCTGCCAACGTAACCGTTCTTTGTCTTGTAACCGGACGCGAGCGCCGTTCCCGATGCGGCACTGTCGGTAGTGCCCGAGAGTGAGTCGGTTCTCGCCTCGCCGATATACGGGAAAAGGTATCCATAGAAGAAATCCTCACCGTCACTGTAATCGGCAATGGACTCATTTTTGTAAGCATCAAACAGCTTGGTTTGATTGGGACCCATACCGTCACCGATGAGCAAAATGAAGTTTTCGCTTTCCTTAACAATAGGGGTGCAAACGGTTGCTGTTTGCGGAACGTCGATATCAAAAATCTTTTCGGGAATATAGTTCTCTACAAAATAGTAAGCGGCGGCGGCAATGATGAAATAGTCGCCTTCAATAGCGATATGGTCCTCGTCGGCAAGGAGCGCAAACTCAAAGCCTTTGGTTTCGGCGTTCAAACTTTGCGAAATTTGACGGCTCGTCTCTCCCACAACAATTTCGTGTGCGCTGACCTCTGTCGCATCATCAAGCGGCACTACGGCAAGCGTGATATTCGTGCGTGCCAAAATCTCTTTTGCTATGTATTCGGCAGCGCGAACCGTATAATCAGAGGCGTTCTTATCGTAAACGATGACGTAAGAAGAAAGCGCATCGCCGCACAAGAGAGGCGCGGTAAGCCCTGTGGCATCCTTTCTGCCGCAAACAGTGCACACTTTGTTTTGGTATGTATGCTTGCCTGTTGCGGGGAGAACTGTGATTTCAATTGCTCCGCATTTGCAGGTGGCTGTTTGCTTGCCATCCGCCACACACGTGGGAGCAACGGTTTGTGTGGGATTTTTGAATTTATGCTCATGCTCTTTGCCCAAAACGGTTTCATTGAACCACGCACAGGATACTGTTGAGAGCAAAACTGCTGCCGTTAAGCAAAGCAACGCGGTAATTTTCAAAATTTTCTTCATCCTTTTTCTCCTTTAAAAAAAATTAAGTTTTTCCAACAGGGTCGTCCGTTTTTACAAGATAAAAATCTCTGAAATATTGGTTTCCCTTGACGCCTGATGCCAATTCGATTTTGATATAATTGACACCTGCCGCAAGCTCCAATTCAATACCGAACATATAAGAGGACATCGTTGCCGCATTCTCACAAATCTGTTCTAATGCTTCCTCGGTTGCAAATTGATACGAGGTTTGAATGGAATACGCGTTCACGCTCCCCTCGTTTACGGTGATTTTTGCGCCGCGTTCCTCGCAATCCTTCATTTTTTGATGAATTGCCATTTCATAAATGCCGGCTTTGGCAACTTCTATTTCATAAACAATATAAGATTTCTTGTCTGTACGACAGTAATAACAATAATCCTCCCAAGTAATACCTACCCCGAAAGACATATAGTCTACATACTCCCCCGCCGAAAAACAAATGACTCCACCTGTCTTAAATGCTTCGGGAAGCACCGGAGAGAAATAAAAAACGTCATTCTTTCCGTCATTGTCGTTATCATAGGACGATACACTTTCAACAACAGGAACATACCCACACGCACATTGACCGTTAACAAGTGTATGCTTGTGTGGCGGCTCGGGAGTTGTTGTTTCTTCGGAAATTGTGCTCTGAAAAACGTCTTCCAAAAAGGTGTCTGTGTTCGGCTCGGTTGCTTCGGGCTCTATTGGCTCGGGCATTGTTGTTTCGGTTGTGCTTTCTTCCGGTGCTGTCTCCTCCGGCTCGGTTACCTCGGATATCGTTTCTTCGGGTGTTGTCACATCAAAGGGCGGTGTCTCCGAGTTTGCTTCGGTAAGCGTAGTACCTTGTGTATCGGTTACTGCTTGCGTTACCACGACGGCATCTTCTTGGGAAGAACCTTCTTCCCTTTTTGCATCTTTTTCACAGGATGTGCCCGAGAACAAAATAGCCAACGTCAAGCAATATAAAATAAGGATTTTGAAAACTGTTTTCATTTCCATTTTCCCTTTTCTATCATATCGAATTTTGTTAAGTATAGCACACTTTTGTCGATTTGTAAAGCATTTTGGAAAAAGTAGCTTCTTTTTTGGAATAAATTGCTTGCATTTACCCGTTTTTTCTGTTATACTGTTTACAGGTCTGTGACCTTTTTGAAATGAATGTTTCGGAGGACTTTTTATGAATCGTAAAGCAAAATGGATTTGCGCTCCCATAGATACGCAGCAAGCAGGAACCGCTTTTATTCGCGGTTTTGAAGTAAAAAAGGCAATTCAAAAAGCTACGCTTTCAGCTTCTGCAATCGGTGTTTATGCCGCTTACATCAACAACGAAAGAGTTGGACGCAACGTTCTCGCACCCGGTTGGACAATATATAACGAGCGTGTTCAATATCAAACACACGACGTAACCACTCTTTTGCAAAAGGATAATACTCTCCGCATTGAGGTTGGCCCCGGTTGGGCTGTGGGCAACATTGCTTGGGGAACCAAAATGTTTGCCGACCAAACCGCTCTCATTGCTGCCCTGACTGTCGTTTATACCGACGGCACGCGCGAAGAAATTGTGACCGACACAGCTTGGGACGTTTACACCTCTCAAATCCTCTACTCCGATATCTATCACGGTGAAACCGTAGACAAGACAGCTGAAATCAAGCATCTTGGCAAGGCAATCCGCTCCGACTACAAAACCAAGCTAATCGCACAGGTTGGCGAGCTTATCACCGAACACGAACGTGTTGCGCCTATCGCGCTTATCCGCACACCTAAGGGTGAAACGGTCATTGATTTCGGTCAAGAAGTAACCGGCTACGTCGAGGTTCACATCAAAGCTGCACACGGCTCTCGCATCGTACTTCATCATGCCGAGGTTTTGGATCAAGAAGGCAACTTTTACACAGAAAATCTCCGCAAAGCCAAATGTGAGAACACGTACGTTTGCTCGGGCGGTGAGGACGTTTTCAAGCCCTCTTTCTCTTTCCAAGGCTTCCGCTATGTGCGCCTGACCGAATTCCCTTTCGAGAATGTTGATCTTGACTGCTTCCGTGCCGTTGTCGTTCATTCGGATATGAAACGCACGGGATATTTCCGCTGCGGAAACGAGAAGATCAATCAGCTTTATCACAACGTCGTATGGGGACAAAAAGGCAACTATCTTGACGTGCCCACCGACTGCCCACAGCGCGATGAGAGACTCGGCTGGACGGGCGACGCGCAGGTCTTTGCTCGCACTGCTGCCATCAATTTCAACGTCAAAAAGTTCTTTGCCAAGTGGCTTGGCGAAATGGCCATTGAACAGCGTGACAACGGTGGCATCCCCCAGTTCATTCCAAGATGCAACAAAGACCGCTCCAAATACGTGGCAGTTGCTGCAGGTTGGGCAGATGCCGCTTGCATTATTCCTTGGGAGATCTATCTCGCCTATGGCGACAAAGACTTGCTTGCCAAGCACTACCCTATGATGCGCAAATATATTATGTATTTGCACTACACAGGTCCCGAAGAATTCCTGTGGCTTGGCGGCGACCACTACGGTGACTGGCTGGCGATGGACCACGGTGAGGATAGCTACAAGGGTGCTACCTCTACCGACTTTATTGCAAGCGCGTTCTATGCAAACTCCGTTGCCCTTATCCGCAAGGCCGAGCGCGCGCTCGGTTTCGATACCGCAAAATTTGATGAGCGTTACGAAAAGGTTGTAGCCGCCTTCCGCAAGCATTTCATTCCGAACGGTGAGCTTCGTCAGTACCCCGACCTCTGCCCTCACGGCATTTCCAATCCCCCCAACGAAACGCAGACCGCGTACGCGCTCGTTTTAAAATTTGGTCTTTGCGAAGAAAAAGACCGTCAGCGCTTCGCCGACCGTCTTGCCGAAATGATTCGTGAAAACGGTAATCGAATGACCACCGGATTTTTAGGAACGCCTTATCTCTTGCACGCCCTCACCGAAAACGGTTATGCCGATGTGGCTTATGAGCTGCTCTTCCAAGAAGAGAACCCCTCGTGGCTCTACTCGGTCAACCACGGTGCAACCACCATTTGGGAGCATTGGAACGGCATCAAAGAGGACGGCAGCTTTTGGAGCAAAGATATGAACTCCTTTAACCACTACGCCTACGGTGCGGTTTACGATTGGATCTTTGGCAAGGCTGTTGGCATTGAACCTCGTGATAATGCCCCCGCCTACCGCGAGATCACGCTTGCACCTCATCCCGACCGTCGCCTCGGCTTTGCCGACGGCTCTATCGACACCGCGTTTGGAACTATCCGCTCGCATTGGTACTACAAGGACGACACCGTTTATTACGAATTCACCATTCCACAGGGCGTTACCGCACACCTCACTCTCCCCTCGGGCAGAACCGAAACATTAACAGAGGGAACGTATCATTTTGCGGAGTGATTTGGGAGATTTGCAGGGGAACCTTTTTCGCGAAAAAGGTTCCCCTGCCCCCTCCAAAAAGCACTCGCACAAATATATCAAAAATAAAATCGTTACACACGGACAGACAGTCGACGCGAGCGCGCCGCCAAGACCCTGTACGCTAAGAAATTTGTTTTACATAGAAAAACGGGCGACCACTGGTCGCCCCTACGGATATTATAAAATTCATTGTAGGGGCGATTCACGAATCGCCCGTTCTTATTCTTATTATTCTTTATACTCGTACATCTTTAACGGAAACACTTTTTCTACCTTTTTGCTTCCTTTATAGTAAACGATGTAAAATTCGTCTCCCCAAGTAAAATTTTGATACATTTCGGGGCTTGCCCAAAATTCATCAAATCCTTCAAAATGGAATAGGCTTCTTGTTTGCCACCTTGTTCTTTTGTTACAGTATATACGAACCTCTTTTTGAGACTTGTATAAAAGCGGACGCGTAACGATTTCAACATATCCGTTTTTGAGATGCTTGTATTCTATCAGGTCTTTTGCAAATCTTGCCAACATAACCCAAGCAGGCACAGTGCCAACAATAGCAAAAAGAAAGAAAAGAACACCAAAACCAAAATTAGGTGCTTCAAAAAATGAAGGAATAAAAGCCACGAACCACAGGATGCCAACAAGGGCAGCCGCAAAAAAAGACAAAGCACTAACCTTCAGGCTTGCACGATTATCGGCACGGAGTTTTTCTTCAATCGATTTGCGCGTGATGATATTTTTTGTCTGTTTTTGTTTTTGCATTAGGTACACCAACCTTTCTTTTTAATTTTATCATAAATTGATGAAGATGTCAACAAAAATTCTTGACATCTGCCCTCTTTTATGCTACAATAATTGCGTACAAAATCCGAGACCCAAAGGAGGTCTATTATGAGCATTCGCATAGGAATTGTTGGATACGGAAATCTCGGCCGCGGTGTGGAATGTGCCATTTCGCAAAACCCTGATATGGAGTTGGTTGCCGTCCTTACGCGCCGCTCACCCGAAACGGTCAAAATTCTCTCTCAAAATGCTACTGTTTATCATATTGATGACATCAAAAATATGGTTGGTAAGATCGACGTGATGATCCTTTGTGGCGGCAGTGCCACCGATCTCCCCCATCAAACGCCTGCAGTTGCCAAGCTCTTCTCTGTTGTGGATAGCTTTGACACACACGCAAAAATCCCCGAACATTTTGCCAACGTTGATGCATCCGCACGCGAGGGTGGCAATCTTGCCGTCATTTCCTGCGGATGGGACCCCGGTATGTTCTCTATCAACCGCCTGTATGCCGAGGCAATTCTGCCCGAAGGCAAGGGATATACGTTTTGGGGCAAGGGTGTGAGCCAAGGACATTCCGATGCCATTCGTCGCATTGATGGCGTTGCCGATGCCAAGCAGTACACCATTCCCGTAGAGTCCGCACTTGACGCAGTCAGAAGCGGCATAAATCCCGAGCTTTCGACTCGCCAAAAGCATCTACGCGAGTGCTTTGTGGTTGCCAAAGAGGGGGCTGACCTCGCTCGCATCGAAAATGAAATCAAGACAATGCCCAATTATTTTGCAGATTACGACACCGTCGTTCATTTTATTACGGCAGAGGAAATGAAGCGCGACCACAGCGGTATTCCGCACGGCGGATTTGTCATTCACGCAGGAAAGACCGGCAAAAATAAAGAAAACACGAACATTATCGAATACAGTCTCAAGCTCGACTCGAACCCCGAGTTCACCGCAAGCGTTTTGGTTGCGTGTGCACGCGCGGCGTATCGTATGAAGCAAGAAGGTGCGTTTGGATGCAAAACCATTTTGGACATCCCCCCCTCTTACCTCTCCCCTGTCTCGGGCGATGAGCTGAGAAAGAGATTGCTGTAAATGACATAATAAATAAGGATGGAACTTTTTGTTTCATCCTTTTCTTTTGACTTTGTCATATTCCCCCTTTCTTCTGCATAGGTTATAGCACAACCAAAAACAGGAGGATTACCCTTATGAAAAACGAATCTACTGCTCTTACCGAAGTCAAACAACCAAACAAAATTCAAATGATTTTGGAGAAGATTGGAAAGCGCAACATCATTATTGCCTGCGCGGTACTTTTGATTGGCGCCGCCGTTTTGATGAACTTTATTTTGTTCTCGGGAGCAAATAAAGATGAAGGCTACGACGGATACGACCAACCCAGCGGCAACATTTCCGATAATGCAGGTGACAGCACCGCAACCGATGTCAACGCCTACTTCTCTGCAACACAGGTCAGCCGTCAACGCGCACGCGACGAGGCTCTTGAGGTTCTGCAAGCGGTCGTTGAGAACGTCGACTCCACCGAGGCTATGAAAAACGAGGCTCTTGCCGAGATCGCCGTCATCGCCGACGAGATCCAAAAGGAAGCCAACATCGAGTCTCTCATCACCGCAAAGGGATTTGAGGCATGCGTTGCCGTGCTCAACAACGACGCCGCAAGCATCGTCGTCAAAGCCGACGACCTGCAAGCCGCACAGATCGCACAAATCAACGCCATCGTTTACGAGCAAGCAGGCATTCTGCCCTCTGCTGTAACGATTATTAAAAAGTAAATTTTATAGGATGCAGTTGACGTGGGGGAACTTCTTATAAGAAGTTCCCCCACACCCCTTCAAGAATTTTCGCACAAATGGTTAAAAGGACAGGCTGCTGCACACGGACAGACAGTTGACGCGAGCGTACCGCTCGCTTTTGCTAACGCAAGCGATTAGGTGCCACCGAGACCCTACTCGCTAAGAGAGTTGTTTTGCGAAAACGATTTTGAGCAAAGACCTTGACAAAGCCAAGCGAATATAGTATAATAATTACATTCGCGGGTATGTGCGGAAAAATTCCGCCACACCCACAATAAAACACGCGGGTATGGCGGAATTGGCAGACGCGCAAGATTTAGGATCTTGTGTTAATTCGTGCAGGTTCGACCCCTGTTACCCGCACCAAAAGGATGCTTCGGCATCCTTTTTTGTGTGGGTAACGGGTCGGGAAGAATCGCACCGCATTTTGCTTGCAAAATGCCATAGCGCCGAAGTGACTTCCCCACTTTTGCTGAATAGCAGAGGCGCTTGTGCAGTTGTTCAAGTCCTGTTACCCGTACCGAAATTTCCTTCTTTATAAACTCAAAAGTTGTTTTTTCTTCGCTTCAAATTCTTCTTCTGTTATAATGCCTTCATCTGCTAACTGCTTATATTTTCTGATTTCATCAGCGGCAGAACTTACCGCATCAGCATCGCTTGGCGTTTTTTTACGTGTGCGAGTTTTAGATGTAGTTTCCATCATTTTTTTAATTTGTTCTTGTTCTTCGGTCGCAGCTCCTAACAAACGAACAACTGTGGCAATTTTATTTGTTTCGGGTGTAACTACTATATAGCATTTGTTACCTGCATACAAGGTAAGTCCTTCAGGATTCAACTCAATATTGCCTACTTTATGTGCTGGAATTTCAAATCCATATTGTGTGGTCAGCAAAACAAATCTGCTGCCAGTGATTACAAATGTACCAGGAGTGGATGTTTCCAACACCTGTTCACGAACTGCACGACCCGCTGAACCACCCGAATGATATGTTACATTTTTCATTACTCTTAATGAATAGCCTTTATTAGCTCCCGTATATCCAGTAGTTACAGTCTTTATCTTACCGCCACAAGCAGTGCCAATATAATAACAATGCTCATCTTCTTTCAATGCAATTGGTGAGTTAGATAGAATAAATTTTTCTGCTCTTTGAACCGCTGTTAATGCAGTATCACACACAGAAACAACTTGTTCGCGGGAATAAAACTTTGCTTCTCTATGTGATATGCCAAAATCACTTAGCCGTTGTGCACAATTTGAACATATCTCACCATGTGCGGTATTCTTTCTACCACTAGATTCTTTGCTTTCACAAATGAAGCAAGTAAAGTCTTTATTTGAATTAAAAAAGTTAAACATAGAGCACCTCTGTTTTTTATATGTCGTTGTTTTTCTATTAAATATTGCATCAGTTATCTTTGTTTGGAGAGGTTTATTCAAATATGTCGTGCCCTCATTATACCATCAAACCAATTTTTTGTCAATATCTGCGAATGAAATATCCCTTTTCTCTTGCAATCTTCTTCTTGGTATGATACAATGAAAGCATCCCGCGGGTATTTGTTCCCGCCACTGAATTTGGGAGGTTATTATGGAAATTTTAAAGCAAGGACTTGTCTTTCGCGCAACGGAAGGACCTTTTCGATATCAAGCGTGGCCGTCGATTTGTCAGGACGAGGATGGCGTGCTCTATGCCGCTTGGTCGGGGCTTCGTGCGCAACACGTTTGTCCCTTTGGCAAAAATTTGATGTCTGTCAGCCGCGACGGCGGCGAGACTTGGTCCTGCCCCACCGTCATTAACGACTCTTGGCTCGACGACCGCGATGCGGGATTGACCTATCTCGGGGACGGCAAAATGGCTCTGACTTATTTCTGTCACCCTGCCGAGGTTTATCGCACCATTTGGCGTGGTTGGATCGTTGGCGACGCTGAGCCGCAGTTCAAGCCCTTAATTGAGGGATTTTTAGAGTCGTATGCAAGCTACACCCCCGAACAAGACCGCTCGGGCAGCTTTATTCGCCTCTCATGCGACTACGGCAAAAGCTGGGGCGCGCCTATAAAAATGCCCATCACCGCGCCGCACGGCCCCGCAAAAACTCTTGGCGGCAGATTGCTTTATTTAGGAACCGAGTTTAACGGTCTTCCTCATCGATACGATGCTTCCTTCCCCGAAACAGAGGACAACGTTCCCCTCGAGGATCGCGACCGCATCTTCCTTTATGAAAGCTTTGATGATGGCAAGACGTGGGAAAAGCTCTCCAAGCTTCCTCTTGACAGTGTGACAAAGGAATACAAAAGACTTTGCGAGCCGCACGTTGTGGAGCTGCCAGGCGGTGAGCTGATTGCAGCCATTCGTGCCGAAAATAGCGAAGCCGTTGGCCGTTTCAGTCTTTATTTCGCATCCTCAAAGGATGGCGGCAAAACGTGGGGTACACCGTGGGCATTCGACCGCATCGGTTCTCCCCCTCACCTCTTGCTCCGCAAGGACGGTTCTGTGGTAGTGACCTACGGGCGCCGTACCGCTCCCTTTGGTATTCGTGCTTCCATCAGCTATGACGGTTGCCGCACCTTTGGCGAAGAGTTCATCCTCTCCGAAACACATTGCGGAGACCTTGGCTACCCTGCCACCGCCGAGCTTGCCGATGGTTCACTTGTAACCGTTTATTATCAGCCTTACGAGAAAGACAACCGCACGTCTATCTTCTTTACAAAATGGAGAGCTTGATATGATTCAAAAGAAAGAAAATGGCGAGGTCTTTTACACCAATCTCGACGAGAATTTTGAGCCGCGCGAAAATCTTTCGCCCTATGCCCTGAAGGACAAGTGGCGTATTGTTCCCGTTGGAACGGCAGAATATTCCACCAATATGCTTGCATCCCTTGGCGGTCATCCCGAGGATATTACCCTCTCTCCAAAGCTTGAGGGATGGTACAAAATTTATTTACACACTCCGGGGCAAAGCGTTTTACATCTAAAACTTTCGGGGGATCCCTGCTTTACGGCAGCAACGGCTTCTCTGCGTGATTTTTACACGATGGAAGAATTTTTGTGGCGTTGCATTGATATGACAGGACAATCCCTGACGCTCACACGCCGTCTGGATGCAAACGACCGCCACTCGATGCTCGCGGCGATTCGATTTGTTCCAATGAGTGAGGAAGAGGTTGCAGAGTATCAAGCGGAAGAAGCGCGCACCGATACAAAACGTCTTTACGCAACCGACGATATGCACGCGCATCTCTATTTTGAGCACCCTCGCACGCTTGACGATTGGCGCGCGGTTGCCCTCAATTATGCACACTCTGACGTAGAATGGCTCTCGATTGAGCAAATTCGTAATTTTGTCTCTTGCCGTCTCCCAACCGATAACACAGCAAATTTCTGCTTCCCGCGCGAGGGAGACCGCAACGTGCAGGAGCAATACTCGCTCTTTGACTATGACGAGGTCCTCAAAACGGTGGTAGACCAAGGGCACAGTCAAGGACTGAAGATGAGTGTCTCTCTCCGTATGGGCGCGTGGGGACTGACCTACCCTTACGACCAATACTATTTTGATTGCGATTTTATGCAAGAGCATCCCGAATGGCGCACCTATGACCGCAACGGCGACGAAATTGCGGCAATGTCCTACGCCTACCCAGAGGTACGAAAATTTATGGTAGACGAGCTTTTGCATATGGCACGCTCGGGCTGTGATGCCGTCACACTCATTTGGCACCGCGGCATTCCCTACGTGCTTTATGAAAAGCCCGTTGCCGACCGCTTTCTTGAACTGTACGGCGAACACCCCTATGAGCTTCCGCTCGATGAGCCTCGCCTCAATGCCTTGCATTGCGAGATCATGACCGGTCTTATGCGTGAGATCCGCACCGCTCTGGATGCCGAATTTGGTAAGGGCAAGATCGGTCTGCACGTCCGCACGCTCTACTCTCCTTATGATACCAAGTACGTTGGTTTGGATGTGGAGCAATGGGCAAAACAAGGCTTGATTGATGCTATTATTTCCTACCCCGTGCGCTTTCACGAAATGCTCCCCCGTGAGGTTTGGAAGGACGCGGCACACACACGCATCGACCTTGCAAAATACACCGAATTTGTGCGCACCAAGGCAGGTGCCACCATTCATCCCGGCGATTGCGAACTGTTGCCGCCCATAAAGAACTCGCGTGGCGAGCTTTGCGGCCCCGACGGGCAAGCGGAGCACGTTGCCGAATGGATGGCACTTGAGAAAAATTACGGCGTGAAGGTCTATTTTGAAATTATGCCGCGTCATCTTTCAAACGAAGAGTTTCAGCGTCGCGCGCTTGATCTTTACAGCTGCGGTGCCAAGCGCATTGCTCTTTGGGACACCTACGGACGCGCGCCGATGAAGGCAATGTGGAGCACCGCTTCAAAACTTGGGCACAAGGATGAGCTTGCAGATATGGACGTTGGCGAGAGTGAATATTACCGCCGCTTCCGCATCTACCGCATAGCGGGTGCCGATATTAGTAGATACGAACCCTTTTGGGGAGGCTAAAAAAGTAAAGAAAGATAGAGACTTCTCTATCCTTCGACTTGCTGACAAAGTGTTCTAAAAATAAGCCATTCGTTAAAATATCCAAAGGACGCTAATTTTAAGCCTCCCCTGTGCAAGGGGAGGTGGCATTTTCGCAAGAAAATGACGGAAGGGTTGGCATTTTCATTTGCTTTTTTAGAACAAAGTTAGACCCACCCCCTCAGCGTCGCATCCGCTCGACAGCTCCCCTTGCACAGGGGAGCCTTTCTTTTGTGCAAATTACTGATTGGGAAAATCCAAGAAATGTTTGTCAGTAATCTGAAGGATAGAGACTTCTCAATGCCATTTAGTTAACACGAAAGAAGCCTCTCCCTCTGGGAGAGGTGGCAAACGTCGCTTTGCGACGGGTGACGGAGAGGGCTTTTACATTGTCCCCTCTCACCCACCTTCGGTGGGAGCTCTCCCAAAGGGAGAGCCTTGTATATATTACACCTTATAGTTAAAATCAATTTCCCCGACAGAGTTTTGTCTGTCGGGGAAATCTATTACATCAATAAAACTGTTCTATTACGATTTCTTCGCCTGTTGTTTCATCACGGAAACGGAAACGGCGCAAGTCGCCTTGGCTCTTCCCTTTCCCTATATAAGTACACGGCTTTCCTTCCGCATCCATAGGCCACTCGGATTCTTGCGGCCAACACGGATAGCCTTTTTCACTTTTGAATGCTTCCTTAATTTTTGCTTTGATTGCTTTTTTGCGTTCGGTCTTTTTCATTGTTTCGGGAAACAAAGGAATAATATATTTTTGAATATACTTTTCGGATGAACCGCCATCAAGATATTCCGGAATTACTTCCAAGGCAAAACGATAAGCATCACTATATTTATAACAATATGGAATAGATTGGTCTATTTGATAATAAATTGAATAAACTTCTATATAAAATGTAGATACTCCAGAGGCGGTTTCAACATCGTGTGTGGCCATGCAATATTCATAAGTAAGGCATTGACGAACCGATTCATACTGTGGCGGACAATATGATCGTCCGGGATATGTTTCGGGTGCAAGTAGCCATGGAACCGCCTGGATACATTGGCTTTCAACACCTCCAATCATTAGCGGAAAACGCAGTATTTCTCTGCTATAATCCTTTTTCATATCATCAATGATTTTTTGCAAAAAGGCATCAATCTCCGGCTTTGCGTCGTATAAACGACGAAATTCAACGATATCCATTTTATCGCTCAAAAAATCGACTATCATTTGCTGTGCATATTCCATATAAAATTCTCCCCCTATGTATTTTTTCCATTATAACATAAAAATGCAAAGTTGTCAACAGATAAGAAGGGCGCCCCGCGATAAAGCGTTGGGCGCCTTTCTGTCTTTTAACCTCTGAGATATTCCTTCATTTCTTCAATGGTCTTTTCTTCATAGGCGCAAACGTCGCGGGCAAGGCGCATAGCACTCTCGGAAACAGACGTGTTCTCGCTCTCGCGGATTTGCTTGAGCATATCGTTGACACCCATTGTAGCGCCCTCGACAATCATTTCGGCAATGTGCGTAGAGGTGGAATCTATCATGGTGTTCATCATGGTGCCCCACTTGGATGCCAGCTTAGTAACGGTTCCCTCTTCCTCAGGCTTTGCCCCCTCATCGGCAAGAAGCTTTGCCGCGCGGGAAGCGTATGCTTCGTAAACACTAAGCTGAACGGTCAAGTCGTTCT
>JAZQKM010000213.1:0-13331 GCA_045542155.1 Eubacteriales bacterium | reverse complement strand
TCACGAGTAAATGCAACACCTGTACCACAGTCATCGCCCATGTTACCGAATGCCATCATCTGTACGTTTACAGCAGTACCCCAAGAATAGGGAATATCGTTGTCACGACGGTAAACGTTTGCACGGGGGTTATCCCAAGAACGGAATACTGCCTTGATTGCGCCGATGAGCTGAACCTTAGGATCGCTCGGGAAGTCTTCGCCGAGCTTGGACTTGTATTCAGCCTTGAACTGGTTAGCCAGCTCCTTGAGGTCTTCAGCGGTCAGCTCAACGTCGAGCTTAACGCCCTTCTCTTCTTTCATCTTGTCGATAAGCTCCTCGAAGTACTTCTTACCAACTTCCATAACGACGTCGGAGTACATCTGGATAAATCTACGGTAGCAGTCGTAAGCCCAACGAGCATTGCCGGACTTCTTTGCCATAACCTCAACAACCTCTTCGTTAAGACCGAGGTTGAGGATGGTATCCATCATACCGGGCATGGATGCGCGTGCACCGGAACGAACGGAAACGAGCAGAGGGTTCTCAAGGTCACCGAACTTCTTGCCGGTGATGCCTTCCATCTTCTCAATGTAGGTCATGATCTCAGCCATGATGTCATCATTGATTTGACGGCCGTCTTCATAATACTGTGTGCAGGCCTCGGTAGAGATGGTGAAGCCCTGAGGTACGGGAAGACCGATGTTGGTCATTTCTGCAAGGTTAGCACCCTTACCGCCAAGGATCTCACGCATGTTTGCGTTGCCTTCGGAAAACAGATAGCAATACTTCTTTGCCATTTTTCAAATTCCTCCAATTTTTATATAAAATTATTTTTGACACAATGAAATGAGAGCTCCGGACGGCTTATCCGAGCCCTCTTGCTTCAAATTGACAATCTATTATATCATATCTTTGCCAATTTTTCCATAGTTTTTTGAAGTTTTTTGAATGTTAACAGTACGTTTTTTGTAAACATTTTGTGAACAGGCGGGCTTTTAGACAAAATTCGTTTGACAGAGAACGCATTGTATAGTATAATATTGGCGATAGAAAAATTGCGGCGGACTCCTTTGGAGTCGGGCGCCCTTTTGCGTTTTTGAATGAAACGCAGGACTGTGAGGTGTATTATGGCGGATATTTTTGCTTTGTTCAAGCAGATTGCAAAAAAAGAAGAGACTCCCACCACTCCTATCTCTTGGATCGTGGTAGGACTTGGAAACCCCGGAAGGAAATACTTTAACACCCGTCACAACGCGGGCTTTTTGTGCTTGGACTACATTGCAGAAAAAGAAAACATTCGCATCGACCGCTCCAAATTTCATTCCCTGTGTGGTGAAGGTCAACTCGCAGGTCAACGTGTACTCTTTCTCAAGCCTGAAACGTTTATGAATCATTCGGGCACCGCCGTAAAAGAAGCGATGGATTTCTACAAAATAGACCCTTCACACCTCGTTGTCATTTCCGATGACATTGCGCAAAAGCCGGGCAAAATTCGCGTTCGCCAAAAAGGAAGCTCGGGCGGTCAAAAGGGACTTGGAGATATTATTTATCAACTCGGTCGCGACGACTTCTCCCGCATTCGCCTCGGCGTTGGTGAGAAGCCTCATCCCGATTATGATCTTGCCGCATGGGTACTTTCTGAGTTCAATTCCGATGAGCAAAAGCTTTTGTTCGATTGCTTTGGATGCGCTCACGAAGGACTTTTAAAAATTCTTGGCGGTGACATTGCCGCCGCACAACAAATTTGCAACTCTTATTCCCCCGAAGAGAAGAAAGCGTAAAGCATGAGCATTTTAACAAGTTGTATTCGTGAAGATCCCGAATACCGCCAGCTTTTGCGTACTGTGAGCGAGAACTTTCGCATCAATCCCTTGCCTATTTTGGCGAGCGGAATGTGCGACGGCGCATCGGATGCCTTTCTCGTTTCTCTCATCGAGGACACCCAAAAGCTACGGGGCAACTCCCCGGCGCTTGTGGTTTGTCCCGAGGAAAAAGAGTGCGTAAAGCTCTGCGGCGTTCTCGAGCGTTGCGGACTGCGTGCGGCTTTCTATATGTCGCGCGACCTCACTTTTTATAACATTACCGCCTCCCATGAGTATGAGCATGAGAGGCTTCGCGTGTTGTCGGGGATTCTTGGCGGTGATTTTGATGCCGTTATCACTACTCCCGATGCGATGTTGGGATACACCATTCCCCCTCGCTTTTTGCGAGAAAATATGCTCCGCATTGATACTGCGGACCTGTTGGAGCCCAAGGAGTTGGCAAATCGCCTCATTGGCGCGGGATATGCACGCGCCGACCTTGTAGATAGCCCCGGTCAGTTTGCCCTGCGCGGCGGCATTGTGGATATCTATCCCCCTAACGGTCAATTCAAAGATAGCGACGGTGGCATCAAAAACGGCGCAAATGCAATACGTATTGAGTTTTTTGGTGATGAAATTGACAGAATGGTCATTTTTGACCCTGAAACGCAACGCGCCGCCGAGGAAATCACAGAAGCGGCTTTTCCGCCTGCTCGAGAACTTTTGGCATCTGCAGATGCTCTGCAGGCTCTCAAAAAAGCGCTTTCCTCGCAACTGAAAGCGAACAAAAGTGAGCAAGCAACCACCGAAATTCTCAAGGAAATTCGTGCAGTTGATGATGCACTCACAAACGGCAGTGACGTTCACTTTTTGGATAAATACGTCACGCTTATCTATCCCGAAAAGGCATCACTTACCGATTATTTTGCATCTACGTCGCTCGTTTGCATCAAAAACACCAATGCAACCGCTGACCGCCTTAAGGCATCCGAGTGGCACCTTGCGCAAAGCGTTACCGACCTTTTGGAAAGCGGCACTATCGCCCCAAAATATACCGATTATGCAAAGCCTGCGGTGATGTTCGACCGCTTTTGCGATGCCAACGTATCCGTTCACGTCGACTCGATTGCGCACTCCTTTGGTGAGCGTCGTTTGGGCGGCCTTTTTGGCTTCCGTACACGTCATACGGTATCGTATGCCGATAACCTTCCCCTCTTTCTTGAGGACTTGCACGGATACGTGCAAAGCGGCTACCGCTGCCTCATTTTAGCCGAAAACGCAACCGAAGCAGATACACTTGCCGACACCCTCCGCGAAGCAGCATTCGTGGTTGTCGATGAGCCCGAAAACGCCGCCGATATGGCGCGCGGAACGGTGGCTATCATCTACAAAAACGCGCTTTCCGGTTTTGAATTGCCCGTGCCTGCGTTTGCTGTTCTTTCGGCTCGCCCCGATGCCCGTGGCGGCTCTCTTTCTCTCTCCGCAATGGCGGGTACGCGCAAAAGAAGGAAAAAAGGCACAAAAAGTATTCTTTCTTATGCAGAATTGGAAACCGGTGACTATGTGGTACACGAAAATTACGGTATCGGTCGCTATACGGGTATCGAATCGCTGACCTGTGAGGGCATTACGCGCGACTATATCGGTATTCAATACGCGGGCTCGGACAAACTATTCGTTCCCGTTGAAAAATTAGATAAAGTTTCCAAATATATCGGCGCACACGCCGATGACGGGCTTGTTAAGCTCTCCAAAATGGGGGGCGAAAGCTGGAAAAAGGCAAAATCCCGCGCGTCTGCTGCGGCAAAAGAGATTGCGAAAGATTTGATTCGTCTGTATGCCGAGCGTATGCGCAAGCCGGGACACGCCTTCCCCTCTGACGACAGTTATCAAAAGGCATTTGAGGATGCATTCACCTTTGAGGAGACCGACAGTCAGCTTATTGCTTCTGATGAAATTAAGGGTGATATGATGAAAGCCGTACCGATGGACCGCCTGCTTTGCGGTGATGTTGGCTACGGAAAGACTGAAGTCGCACTCCGTGCGGCGTATAAAGCAGTGCTTGGCGGCAAGCAGGTGGCACTTCTTGTGCCTACTACCCTTTTGGCGCTTCAACACTATCAAACCATTGTTAGCCGAATGCGCGCTTTTGCCGTAAACGTAGAGATGATATCGCGTTTTCGCACGCCCAAGCAACAGTCAAAAGCGCTCGCCCGCCTTGCGCGCGGCGACGTAGATATTATCGTTGGCACACACCGTTTGCTCTCCAAGGACGTCAAATTTCACGATTTGGGACTCGTCATCATCGACGAGGAGCAACGCTTTGGCGTTGTGCAAAAGGAAAAGCTCAAGCAACTCGCATCGGGTGTAGACTGTCTTTCTCTTTCGGCTACGCCCATCCCCCGTACGCTCAATATGGCTATGGGCGGTATTCGAGATATTTCCATTCTTGACGATGCTCCGAGTGACCGTCTCCCCGTTCAAACCTACGTTTTGGAAAAGGATGACCTCATTGTTGAGGAAGCCATCCGCCGAGAATTGCGCCGCGGCGGTCAGGTATTTTATCTGTTCAACAACGTTGAAAACATCAACGTAGCGGCGGCAAAGCTCTGCGCGGCTATTCCCGAAGCACGCATTACCGTAGCACACGGACAAATGGATAAGGAAGAATTGGAGCGCATTTGGGAGCAGATGCTGGCGGGTGAGATTGATATTCTCGTTTGCACGACCATCATTGAGACAGGTGTTGATATTCCTAACGCGAACACTTTAATTGTAGAAAATGCACACCGCTTGGGACTTTCGCAGCTTCATCAAATACGCGGACGCATCGGTCGCTCGGCGCGCCGCGCCTATGCGTATTTCACCTACCCCGCTTACAAATCCATCCCCGAGGTGGCGCAAAAGCGTCTTGAGGCAATTCGCGAATACGCCGAATTTGGTGCAGGGTTCAAGATTGCCCTGCGTGATATGGAAATTCGCGGTGCGGGAAATCTGCTCGGTTCTGAACAACACGGGCATCTTGATGCCATCGGCTATGACCTTTATATCAAGCTGCTCAACCGCGCGGTTTTGGAAGAAAAAGGGGAAGCTACCACCGAAGAAGTGGATTGCACCGTCTCTTTGCAGTTTGATGCTTATTTGCCCGAGCGTTACGTTCCCTTCCCGGCACAGCGCATTTCACTCTATAAGAGAATTGCGCTCATCGCAAGCGAAGATGACCTCTCCGACATGACCGATGAGCTGCTCGACCGCTTTGGTGAGCCCCCCGCTCCCGTGCAAAATCTCTTGCGCATTGCTCTCATTCACACGCTGGCTTCGCGTTGCGGTGTTACCTCTGTTCGTCAAGACACGGCAGGCATTCACATCACGCCTCAAAAATTGGATTTTGACGCTTGGTCGGAGCTCTCCTCGCTCTATCCCGGGCGTATGCGCGTAATCCTATCCGGTGAGCCTCATATTCTTTTGCGACTGCAAAAAGAGGATGCTCCGCTCCCCTTCATTCACAAAATGTTTGAAAAATATATAGAAATCGGTCATACAAATGCATAACGTCTATCACATTTACCTTGTATAATGTATAGGAACTTGTTTTGAAAGGATTTATAAACCTATGAGACATGAAGATGTTGCCACATCAAAACCCGAAACCAAAAACGTTCAAGACAAAAAAAATCGCAAGAACACAAAAAAAATCCTTTTGTGTGTTACCGCTTTTGTTCTTTTGTGCGTAATCGTGATTCTTCCCCTCTCGTACTGCTCTTCCGCCGGCAGCGGAAAACCAATGCTCACCCTAAAGGCTGACGGTAAAACCTACTCCATTTCGGTCAATCTTTATGAGTTGATGCTTTCCGCAATGAAAGGTACGCTTTCCGCTTACGGCTACACCTTGAGCGGTCACACCCCCACGCAAAACGCTTTTTGGGATATTCAGGATACCTTTGACGGCAAGACCTTGGAAACCTCCGATGCCTACTACCGCAAAAGCGTGCTTGAAAACTGCAAAACCTATCTCATTTCTCTGTATCTGTTCGATAAATACGAGTTGGAATTGAGCGAGAGTGCCAAAAAAGAGATTGAGGACACGATGGATGAGCTGATTAAAACCGACGGCGAAGGCTCCAAAACCAAGCTCAACTCGGTGCTTGCCGAATACGGTGTCAACTACAAAATGCTCAAAGAATATTACACCATTAAGGCAAAATTCAAGGCTGTGCAGGAGCACATCTACTCTACGATGGGTCCCAACATGAAGAATGAATATATGAACGAAAACTACGTTCATTTCTATCAAATCTTCCTTGCCAATTACACCTATGAATATGAAACCGACAAAAACGGTGATACCATTTATTACAATACAGCAACAAATCAAATTCTCTACAAGGTAACCGAATTCAAGAATGAAATTTCCGAGGGAAAATACGAAACGGACTCCAAAGGAAATATCGTTTATTACACCGACAGTTACTGCAATCATATCTCTTATGATACGGTAAACGGCAAGCCATCCTACAAAATTGATAAAAACGGTGAATCCTATGTGACCAATCCTATGACGGAAGAAGAATTAGTTGCACTTGCGGAACGAGCAACCCTCCTTGTTGAGAAATTACAAAAGGAAAATGTTACAAAGGATGCCTTTGTTGCAAAGATGAACACCGAAAGTGATGATACACAAGCCGCTATTTACACCGATGGCTACTATTTAAAAAAAGGTGTGGATTTTTCGGCTTCGGGTAAAGATTATATGTATTTGGATAAAATCGTTGAAGAACTTTCGAGCGCCGACGTCAAGGATGGCGATGTGATTATGATCCCCTCCTCTTCCGGTTATCATATTCTGTTCAAATGCGCTCCTACGCAAAATGCTTATGATTTGGAAGCAAACAAGGTTTGGTTCTCGAGCTTTGCCACGGATTTTGCAGGTGAAATCTTTACCGATACCGCGGAAATTTATATGTCTCAAATCAAACTCAATGAAAAGGTCTATGCAAAAGTTCCCAACATGAAGGAAATTGCAACCAACTATTTCTATTATTGATGAAAATTGTCTGAATATTTTTTTCTTAAAAAACGCATTTTTGTATTGACAAAGGTGCGTTTTTTTGATATAATGTGGATGTATCCAATAAATTATCGGATATGAAAGGAGACATTTTTATGAAAAAAACAATGAAACTGATCGCGCTCGCACTCGTACTTACCCTTTCCGTTGTCATGCTGGCATCTTGCTTTGGCCCTAATGCCAACCCCGAAAAGGCAATCGAATCCTTGAAAGAAAACGATTACAAGGCCGCTGAGGACGACACCGTTCTGCCCCTTATTTTTGCAGGACTCGGCATTAAGGACGTTGACACCGTTGTTACCGGTACCGCTGTTATCGATGATAAAGGCGAACACGTAACCATTGTTTACTTTGAAGACGCAGATGCTGCAACAGCTGCTTGGGACAAAGTAAAGGAATACGCCGAAAAAGAAGATAAGGAAGAAGAAGACACCGACTGGACCATTGACAAGTCCGGCAAGATGATCTATTGGGGCACAAAGGCTGCCATCAAAGCAACATACTAATTTTATATAAACAAAAAAAGGAACAGAACCTCGGTTCTGTTCCCTTTTTTTATGGTAAAAATTGTTTTTAACTGAGGGCATTACTCTTTATCGCCCCACGTGCTAATGGGAGTAACCTCGTAAAGCTTTGCATCAAAATCATCATCCTCACCAATCACCTTTGCGGCAACCGAGAGACGCAGACGCTCTTTGACCTCTGCTTTGATATACAGACGTGTCAAATCGCAATTCTCTATCTTTTCCGCCTCAAACTTGGCTTTGCCAAAGCCACCGATTTGGCATTTGAGAACTTTATCTTCTACTGTCAACTTTGCAACCTTGCCGCCGGCGAGAATTTCAACCTCGGCGGGCGTGTAGACCGTCCAAAGAATTTCACCGGGAGCTGTAAGTACAAGTTCGTCTTGAATGACAACGGTTTTACGGTTATCGGTCAGCATAACTCCACGCTTACCGCGCAGAATGCTCTTATTCGTAGAGGTCATATCAACGACAGCGTAGATGCAGTCCTCTCGTCCCCTCATCTCAACGATCTTTGCATTTGCGTGAGGTTCTTGGTCGGGTGCGGGCTCAGCTGCGGGATTGACTACAAGGGTATTTTGCCCTGCTGCACGACGGCGCATCATAATGGGCAAGGATTCCATTCCACCGGTCTCGGCAAAGAAACGGACACCTGCCATATCCAAAATAACACTACCTGCATCAAGGTCACCGTTCACTTCGTCGTTGGCACCGCCATGCAGGCCGACGAAAGCATCTTCCTTACCCCAACCCGAACGCATAATGGCAAGACCTGCCTTGCGGTAAACGGTATCCTGCGGAAGTGTTGGCAGGAAGGATTCGTCTATGGGGGTATAGAAAAGAATATCGAGAGGTGTTACACGCTTTGCACCGTTTGCGATTTGTTGATGGCGTATAACCGCGTAGGTGGAATTGTTGTATTGTTGTCCAAACCAATACAGTGCGGAGTTCTCAGTGGGAACTGCCGCGCTATTGTGGAAGTTCCACATACCGTTTTCGGTCTCGGTAACGATACCGAAATATCCTGTTGCAGAGAATCCGGGAGCGGATGCAAATCCGTAATCGTTACCGCAAGCCTTTTGGAGCATTGCAATCAGCATTGCGAGTGCACGAGAGCTCTTTTCCCAAGCACCTGCGCCTTCGCTGTATCCGCCGTCAGGCGCATAGGAAGCGAAGCAAGACTCAACGTTGCGAAGAATACGGTCAACAAGTTTGAGAGCGGTTTCGGGGTAAATGTCAGCCAAAGCAAGTGCCATAGCAAGCATACCTGCATTGACAACCGCAGATGCTGTTCCACCATCGATCCACATACGTCTCTTTCCGTCGTAGCATTCAAGACCGACTCTCATACCGTTACGCAACATTGTGCGCTCGATAATCGCCTTTCTGCCTTCACTCCAAACGTGGTGGCACCAATCGTAGCAGATAGCAACCGCAAAGGAAACGGTGCCAACAGAGGACATCAATTGAGAGTTCCAATCACTGAATTGGGCAAGCGCTTCACACTCAAGAGCAGCGCGCTCACAGTATTTTTTATTACCTGTTACGCGGTAAAGGGTGGACCAAGCAAAGATTTTTTCAGCAGCGCTGTTCAATTCATTGGTCAGCTGCTGAGCTGTACGGGGGGCTGCAGCCGCGATGGGTTCATCGTTCAGGGATGCATCATAGCGTTTTTTGAGATCTTTAAGATATGCGGCAAGTTCGGGCTCCTCTTTTGCGCGGCGGCGAAGCTGCATCAGCTCGTCGTGGGAGAGCAAGAGTCTGCCGCGAGATGCACTAAAGCGGCGGCGCAAGTCACCCAGAACACGGTCGGCCTCGGGGCGCCAGAAGGTGGTAGCAGCAACAAGCTGCCAAATGATGGCACTGTCGCGACTGCTTTGGAAGATATTTTTGCGATTGGAAAGGATAATAAGTCCCATACCGTCAACAAACATCTGTCTCCAACGGAAGAATTCACGAACGTAGTCTGCGGGGAAGAAAAGCATTCCGCCACGAACACGCGGGAAGAAACCAAGCTCACTTGGAACACCGTCAACAATTACGCGGTTGGAGTCTGCCGAAAAAGCATACTTCTTGCGGCGATAGGTGAAGTTGAGGGTAAGTGCTCGGTTATCAGCCACGCAAGAGAACGCGATGCCTGCGGCAACGGGAGCCATAGGCAGCCAAAGAATGCCGTCCTCTTCAAAGGGCTTTGCCTCGGAGTCATCAATGGAATTTGGGATGCGTTTACGGTCAACGATGGAGAAATTACCCGTTTTGGAGAATACAGCCGCACCCTTGAGCTCGGGCATTCTTGCATATACGGGAGCGATATCCTTCTCGTAAACGTAAAAGCTATCGATATAAAGAACGGGAGAACGTCCCTCGGTGGGTACGTTCAAAGCCTCAAGGATGATACTGCCGATGTCGCTCCAGCCAGTGCATTCTCTTGTGTTGTTATGCAAAAAAGGAATCTCAAGGCGATAGTCGTTCCAGCCGTCCTTTGCAACGGTAACGGTAGTCACATAACCGCCTGTATCCTCACCGGTTTGGCTATTGCTGAACACAAGACGGAAGGATGCACCTGCCGCTCCTGCAGAACAAACCGAAAAGGTTAGGTAGCGTACGCCCGAAAGATCGGAGCCACCCATGGGGATAACAACACGAGCAAGATCGCGCAGTCTCCAAGCAGCACTCATATGTGCGCTCTTTTTGTGTGCGAGGTCAGGCTTCATTCCGGTGCTTTCTATCAGATCGTATTGGTTCATATCAACCAAGATCTGTGCCGGGCTCTCCTGCCAAGATTCGATCATACTTCTCAAATTCTTTTTCATCTGTCGTTCCTCTTCTTATATGTATTTTTCTTATTTTACAATTTTTACAAAACGAAGGAAGGCGTCTCTTCCCTCTTCGGTACATTTATAAACGCCGGCGTCCTCCAAAACGGCTTCGAAAGTGCGACCTATCTCCATTTGAAGAACCTCGCCCGCGTTTTCGTAGGAGATTTGATAATGAGATGCAAAGGACTCTACCCAAGCGGCGTGCTTTGCGGTACGCTCATCAAGTGTGATGTCCTTGCCTTCGGCAAGATACATTGCCAAAACGTCCATTTCCTCGCACAAGCGTGCAGGCAGAACGGCCAATCCCATGACCTCAATCAGCCCAATGTTTTCTTTTTTGATGTTGTGCTTATCCGCGTGGGGGTGGAAAACGCCCAGCGGATGCTCCTCGGTAGTCAAATTATTGCGCAGAACAAGGTCGATTTCATAATCCGTTCCGCGACGGCGCGAGATAGGGGTAATCGTGTTATGCGCTTCCCCATTCGTTTGGGCAAAGATGCCTACGTCCGGATCGCTATACGTGCGCCAAGCGCGCAGGATGCGGTCGGATAGTTCGATCAGGCTTTCTCTGCTTGCGGAACGCAAACGGATGACCGACATCGGCCAATGTACAATGCCTGCTGTGACATCATTAAAGCCTTCAAAGTGCAGTTCTTTTTCGATGGGCGCCCGCTCCATTGCAAATGTATATCTTCCGCCCTGCATATGGTCGTGCGAAAGAATTGAACCTCCCACAATGGGAAGGTCGGCATTCGCGCCAAGCATATAATGCGGGAATTGTTCCACAAAATCCATTTGCTTGATAAAGGTGGAACGGTCAATGCGCATTGGCTTATGCTCTTTGGAAAGCACGATGCAATGCTCGTTATAATAAACGTAGGGTGAATACTGTAAAAACCACTCTTCGCCTGCGAGCGTGATGGGAATGAGTCGCAAATTCTCTCGTGCGGCTTGTGTCAAGCTCCCCGCAAATCCTTCATTCTCGCGGCACAGGGCACATTTGGGATATCCGCTTGCAGCAGCCGTCTTTGCGGCGGCAATAGCACGAGGATCTTTTTCAGGCTTGGAAAGATTAATGGTGATGTCCATTTCCCCATATTTTCCGCTATAAATCCATTTAATGTCTTTTTTTGTGCGGTAGGTGCGAATATAATCCGATACGCGGGAGATATGATAATAATAATCGGTTGCCTTTTGGGGTGACTGCTCATAAAGCGCTTGGAATTTGCTTTGCACCTCACTCGGGCGAGGTGTGAGAATGCCCATTAGGTGTGTATCAAACAAGTCTCTCTCTGTAATACTATATGCGGGAATAATTTTCCTTTCGATGGCGATATCGCACAAAGCTGTGAGAATGCGCTCTAAATCCTCGTTTTTCTCTCTGTTTTGCTCGGGAAGAAAATCAAGAACGCCAAATTCGCGACACAAGCGATTGCACAAAAAGACGCGATCACACTCTTCGGCGAGCTCGTTTTTGATACTGTATTGAACAAGGTCATCAATTAAGCCACAAAGTTTTGCATCGGTCTGCATGCCACTTTCTTCCTCATTTCCCTGAAAAAAATCGATTGTCATATATATTATAACATAGTAGACTTTTTTTGTAAATGGGATTTTTGCTCTTTTTCCAAAATTTTTTTACTTTTTTTCGCAAAAAACTATTGACAAACCGCTTTTGATATGTTATACTCTTATCGATATCAAATCTCAATAAGGAGCAAATGAATGAAAAGACGTTCTACAAAGCAACGCGAGATCGTCTATGAGGCTCTGATGCGATTGTATCACCCCACGGCAGAAGAGGTTTACGAATATCTGCGAGGCGAGTTCCCTACGATCGGTCGGGCAACCGTGTTCCGTAATTTGGCTGTTCTTGCAGAGGAAGGAAGAATCGTCAAGCTCTTCTTCCCCGACGAGGTGGCGCATTACGACGCAATTACCGACGGTCATTACCACTTTGTTTGCAAACGGTGCGCAAAAATTATCGATTTGCAGACCAATGAACGGCCTACTCTGCCCCTCGGCCACGACTTTGAAATTGAGACACAGGAAATCAATTTCTACGGTCGATGCAGAGAGTGTCAACAAGTTTTACAATCTTAAAAAATCCTAAAAAAACATTATTAACACATAATCAAAGGAGAACAAAACAATGAAAAAGTACAGATGCTTGATTTGCGGTGAGGTTTTTGACGTAGCTGACGGTGTTGAACCCGTTTGCCCCAAGTGCGGTTTAAAAGGCAATAAGCTTGAACTGATTGCTGAAGAATCCCCCAAGGCTAACAAATACTCCGGCACACAAACCGAAAAGAACCTTGAAGCTGCTTTTGCAGGTGAGTCCCAAGCAAGAAACAAGTACACCTACTTTGCATCCGTTGCAAAGAAAGAGGGCTATGAGCAAATCGCTGCCCTGTTCCTCAAAACTGCTGACAATGAAAAAGAACACGCTAAGCTGTGGTTCAAAGAGCTGAACGGCCTCGGTGACACCGCTCAAAACCTCGGCGCTGCCGCTGAAGGCGAAAACTATGAGTGGACCGATATGTACGACGGCTTTGCAAAGACTGCTGAAGAAGAAGGCTTCCACGAGCTTGCTGAAAAGTTCCGTCTCGTTGCCGCTGTTGAAAAGCATCATGAGGAAAGATACCGCGCTCTGCTCCGCAACGTTGAAACTGCTGAAGTATTCAAAAAGAGCGAAGTTAAGGTTTGGGAATGCCGTAACTGCGGTCACATCGTTGTTGGCACCAACGCCCCCGACGTATGCCCCACCTGCGCGCATCCTCAAAGCTATTTCGAAGTACACGCTGAGAATTATTAATTTGTTTTATAAGAACTGCGGGGAGACCTTTTTCGCGAAAAAGGGCTCCCCGCACCCCTTCCAAAAAGCTCTCTCGCAAAAAGGAAAGCAAACTAAGACAGCGCGCTTGCTGTCTTTTGGTTTTTAATGTGGGGGAAACGTAATATTTCGCTCGCGAAATATTACCGTAGCAACGGAACGTTGCGATGTTCTTCTGAAAGAAGTTTCCCCCGCACCCCTTTCAAGAACTTTTGCACAAAAATGACAAAATAGATTTTTTAGTTACGGATAGACGGACATTTCGCTAAAATTTATTCTTTCTAAAGCGGGCGATTCGTGAAT
>JAZQKM010000212.1:0-2868 GCA_045542155.1 Eubacteriales bacterium | reverse complement strand
GAGCTCGCCATGAAGGGCGATATCACCATGGAGGATGCCATGGCAGGTATCGACCGACCGAACAGCGCCGCGCCTGAAAGCCCCCGAGAGGACTCTGACGATCACGTTTCCGATGTTGAGGGCACGGTCGACAAGAGCGAGGCAAGCACCCATCCCACAACACCCGTAACCTACGGCGTCACGAACAGCGAGATCACGGTCACGCTATTGCCCGAGAACGCCGCCGAGGTGACCGACGGAGACGGCAACCGCTTCGACGGCACGTACAAGCTTGACGGCAACACGCTTACCGTCACGCTTAGCAAAAACACGGCAATCTTCAAGATCACCGAGGACGGTCTCGATCTGAAGAGCGGAAAGCTATTTGACTGATACTTAAGGATTGGAAAAGAGAAACTGAAATGAAACTGTTATTTGCCTCCGACATTCACGGAGATATTGAATGCGCCAAGCGCCTTTTCGAGCTTTACGACGAGGAGGGCGCGGACAAAATGATCCTCTTGGGCGACCTGCTTTATCACGGACCGCGCAACGACCTGCCGCCCCACTACGCACCCAAGGAAGTCATCTCCCTGCTTAATAGCCGCAAGGATATCCTTTGCTGTGTCCGCGGAAACTGCGACACCGAGGTCGACCAGATGGTGCTGGACTTCCCCATTCTCGCCGACTATATGCTCCTTTTTGAGAAAGGCAGAACCCTCTTTGTCACCCACGGGCATCACCACAATACCCAAACGCCTCCGCCCCTTGGCCGCGGTGACATTCTGATTCACGGACACACGCACGTGCTGACCGTTACCCCCTTCGGCAACGACAATCTCTATATCAACCCCGGCTCGGTCACCCTTCCCAAGGAACACAACCCCAAGAGCTACATGATCTACGAGGACGGACTTTTCACCATCAAGGACGTGGACAAAAACACCCTTCTCGAAGTCAGAATATAAGAAAAACGCGGTTCTTTTGTGACGTACCCTAAAGGACAGTTTTTCAAGAATACGGTATATCTCGAAAGAGGTATGCCGTATTTGCGTTTGTGTCTACAAATGCAGTGCTTGTCAAGAAAAAATGACGTACAAAGAGTCTGTAGTAAAATAGATGAGAATTTAATATTCAACGTACTGTTTATATAAAAATCCCTCGCTTCGTAAGAAACGAGGGTTAAGTTTATTACATTTCTTTCTTTTTATAGAACACAACGGATAGATACCAAGAAAGCACATATATTCCGATACCTACAAGACAAGCAATAGGCAAAACGGCGTTCAGTTGAATTTCATTTTGCAGACCTTCCTTGAAGATCGTGGTTGCGATAATGCTTCCGGCACACACCACGCCTATCATCACGTAGTACGCGGCACGACCTTTTTCTACGCCGTATTTGAAAACAAACGGAAGAGTAAGCGAAGAAGCCACGCTTGCCATTATCAGCAAGAGCATCGTAAGCACCAAAAACTCTTTCAAAATGAAATTACCTTCGATACTCATTTTCACGCCCTGCGTGATGCAAATTACTGTCAGCAAAGCAATTTGTGTGAACAAGCCAATTAGATACTTTGCGGATACGATCTGTGTTTTGGTATATGGCAACGTACCGACATACTCCGTCCATCGACTACGCTCGTCATATCCAAGTAGGTTGACGGGAATCATACCGGCAAGCAAACAAGGGTAGAAAATGAAGAACATATTTCCGCTGCTCATCATAGAGAGAATGATAAATCCGATACTGATGAAAAGATAATACCGACAATATTTTTTCATCATATACCAATCTTTCAGTAATAGACCTTTCATATCATTTCGCCTCCTTTACCATAAATACGAACAGTTCCTCAATGCTTATCGGGCTTAACTTAAAGCCATCGGGCGCATCTTCTCTCGGTACGATAGCTTCTGCACCGTATGGCGTTTCTTTTTTATATTTTATTACTTCCTTATCAAGCTCCAAAAGCTGTTCTACCGTACAATGAATAATGCCGTATTCAGATAAAAGCATATCCTTTTCCTCGCAGAGCAAAAGTTTACCCTTATGCAAAAACGCCACGTAATCGCAGAGCTTTTCAAGGTCGCTGACGATGTGCGAGGAAATAAGGATAGAGTGGTTTTCATCTCTTGTAAAATCGTAGAACATATCCACCACTTCGTCACGCACAATGGGATCAAGTCCGCTTGTTGGCTCGTCAAGGAGCAACAGCTTTGCACCGTGGGAGAGAGCAACGGCAATACCGAGCTTCATCTTCATACCGCGTGAAAAATCCTTGAATTGCTTGTTATCGGGCAAAGATAGCGTTTGGAGAAGTCGGGCATATTCATCCTCTTTCCAATTACGAAACGTATGCTTCATAACATTACCGATCTGCTTAGCTGTCAAGCATTCGGGTATACCAACCTCGTCCATTACAACACCGACATCTTCTTTGGTAAGAGCAATATCTTCTCCATTGTCTTTGCCAAGTATTGTAATTGTTCCGCTATCCTTATGAAGCATATCCAATATGAGCTTTATCGTTGTGCTTTTACCTGCGCCGTTCTCACCGATCAGCCCCATAATACAACCGCTTGGCAAGGTAAGATTTATATTATCCAAGCAAAATCCCGAAAAGGATTTACTTACATTCTTTATTTCAAGTGCGTTCATTCTTGTTCCTCCATGCCGAACGTAATCATTTCAATAATATCGTCACGGCTCAGATTGCACGAGGCAGCGAGCTTTGCTATCAGCTCGATATGTTCCTCGATCTTTTTTAGATTTTCCTCGCGTAGAAGCTCTACGTTCTTCGGCGCAACGTAACATCCCTTTGCCGGAAGGGTGTAAATAAAGCCTTCCTTTTCAAGCTCTTCATACGCGCGCTTGGTCGTAATAAA
>JAZQKM010000211.1:0-3708 GCA_045542155.1 Eubacteriales bacterium | reverse complement strand
TATTGGTTAATTGATTATTGGTGTGGAAAAGATGTAAAAGGATTGATTCAGATGCCATTTTCAAGACATTGGATTATGCATATTGAGGCATGTTTGAAGATAAGAGATAAACAGTTATCTATTAAGTAAATTCCAATTTATCGAGTAGATAACATACAAATAGAAACCACGGTTCAAAACGAATCGTGGTTTTCTGTTCTTTAGAGTACACCCCTATCGGTGCGCGCTTTTTTGTCATCTTTTCTTCGTGTCACATATACTGTCATTGATATCCTATCAAATCTCAATGCAAAAGGAGACACCGTTATGCAAATAGATGAAAGAATGCTGAAAAGACTGTTGGCTATGAATGATGAGCAGCTGGGGCAGATGATTCAAAAAATCGCCGCCGAAACAGGCATCGACCCCGCGCAGCTCGGCATCAATCCGCAGAGCATAGAAAGCGTACGCTCGGCACTCGGTTCGATTGGCGAGGATGAGCTTGAAGGAATCAACCGTCTATATGAGGACTACCGCCGCAACAGGCGCAATCAACGCTAAAAGAGGGGAGACGATCTTATGAGTGACATCGAATCTACCGCTCCAAAGCCTGCAGACACGAGTGCGCTCCTAGGCTCATTGCTCTCCAATCCCGACCTTATCCGAAACATTTCGTCTATACTCGGTAAGTCGGGGGAGGGGGCAACAGAGCAAGCAATCCCCCCAACACCTTCGCCACTCAACAGTGAAACCGTGTCAGATGGCATATCCCGTGTGCTTTCCAACCCCGAAATGATGGCAAAGCTTCCCGACGTAATGAAAATGCTTGCCCCAATGATGCAGCAAACGCAATCTGCACAAAGTGCATCTGTTCCTGCATCCGCCACGCCCTCGCACGGAGACGGGCATGACCGCAGAGGATGCCGCAACGACCTTTTAATCGCGCTCAAGCCATTCCTTTCCCCCGAGCGTTGCCGTGCCATCGATATGCTTTTGGGGCTCTCTCGCTTGGGCGACGTTCTGCAAAAAATGATTTGAGGAGGACGCGATATGTATTCACGCTATGGAGATAATGACAAACGTCCCATCCGTTTGCCCGAGCATTACGGTGGCTCGGCGTTCTCGCAACGCTCAACGGCGCAGCCCCCAATCCCCAAAAAGGAGCCCGTAAGGTCTTTCCCGAGAGACGGTGTAGGAGAAAAAGCATCTCCCATTGCCGACCGCCTTTTGCGTTCGGAAACCGCAGAGGAGAGAAAAATCGAGCTGCCGCCCGAGCCGTCTATTCCCGATATCCCCTCACATCCCGAAGAAGCAATAGAGGAAAAAGAAGAAAAAACGCCAACCCCGCCTATCGAAAAAAAGCCAACTACATCTCCTATCAATTTTGAAGGGCTGCGTCGCTTGCTCGGCGGTGGAGAGGGCGACGGCGACAAGGATAGGCTCTTACTGTTGGGCTTGATTTTGTTGCTTTCGCGCACCGAGGGAGATTCTGATATCCTTTTGTGGCTTTCTTTGTTGCTTTTGTGCGGATGATGTGAATTTTTCTTGATGACTATGCAAAAAGGGTTGTTTTTTTGACAAAACTATGATATGATAGTATTGTAAAAAACAAACACCAAAAAGGATAAACGGGATATGAAGAAAAAAGAAAAGAGAGTGCTTTTTTTGCGCATTCTGCTCGGTGTATTGATTGTTTGCAATATGGTAGTCATTTTTCTGTTTTCTTCGCAAAACGGTGCAAAATCGGCGGCTGTAAGTAAGCAAGTGGTCATTTCGTTTGTGGAAATGATTTCAAAGTGGAAAGAGAAGAAACCCACCGCAACGGAAACACTCCCCAAAGAAACGGCAACACCCTCTCTCCAAGAATCGGTTGTGACCGAGCCCGAGGAGCTTCCATCAACTACCCCCGGAGATATTGGCGGAAATACAACCACTCCTTCTGAAGGCGTTACTACCCCCGGAGATATTGGCGGAAATGCAACCACTCCTTCTGAAGGCGTTACTACCCCCGAGGAGAACACCACGGTAGAAGAAACGACGACCGCGGACCCCATGGCGCACCTCACCAAGGAGCAAAAGGCGATGGTGAACAAAGCACACACCCCCATACGCAAGCTTGCTCACATGTTGGAGTTTGGCTCGCTTGCGGCATTGGCACTTTTACTTTTGGTTACTTGGCCCGGCAAGCTACTGTGGCGCTATGCCGCAGCCCTTGGGTTTACTTTGTTCTATGCGGCAACCGACGAAATGCATCAGCTGTTCAGCCAAGGTCGCGGCGCACGCCTCTCGGACGTTTTCATCGATTTTGCAGGCGCGTTTATTGCCTGCACGTTGCTCTTGACGGTTGTTGCTTTGGTTCGTCGTAGCAAAAGATTGGTTACTACCCATTACGATTTACCCATTATGCCCAACGGAAAACCCTTGCGCATCGGTCTTGTGGCAGACCTGCATAGCTGTCCGCACGAGCATTTGGTCGAGCGCTTGCGCGCTGAATCTCCCGATATCATTCTGCTTGCAGGGGATGTGATGGAGGACACCGAGCTTGCCGACGGATGGGCATCGGCTTACTCTTTTCTGCGCGCTTGCGCTGAAATTGCACCGACCTACTATTCGCTTGGAAATCACGAAACTGTTGGCGCAAGCCTTAGGAAACCGCAAGGCAAGTTCGACATCCCCGAGGAAACACGCACACGCATTGCCAAAACAGGTGTTACGCTTTTGCACAACGAGAGCGTGCTTTGGAACGGCATTCGCATCTGCGGCTTGACATCGGGGTTGAGCAAAACTGAAAACCGCCCGAATGAAGCTGCTCTTGACGAGTTTGCTGCATTCCCTGAATTTCGTATTCTGCTTTGTCACCATCCCGAATACTACGAACCCTACATCCGTAAAACGAACATTGAATTGACCGTTAGCGGCCACGCACACGGTGGACAATGGCGTTTCTTTGGTCGCGGTGTTTACGCACCGGGGCAGGGGGTGTTCCCCAAATATACCGCAGGTGTTATTGATAACCGCTTTGTCATTAGCCGCGGTGCGGGAGACCAGACTCGCGTTCCGCGTATTGCCAATCCGCGTGAGCTTGTTATCATTCGTTGTGTGGAAAAAACAGAAACCAAATCCATTATATAAAGAAAAGGAGAAATAAAAATGGCAGTTATCAATCTTACTCTCGAAAATTTTGAAGCAGAAGTAATTCGCTCAAACGTTCCCGTCCTCGTGGATTTCTGGGCAGCTTGGTGCGGCCCTTGCCGTATGCTGTCTCCCATCGTTGACGAAATTGCAGAAGAAAGAACCGATATTAAGGTCGGTAAGGTCAACGTCGACGAGCAGGAAGAGCTCGCTATGCGCTTCGGCATTATGAGTATCCCCACCCTTATCGTTTTCAAAAACGGTGAGGCCGTCCGCAAAACTATGGGTGTTCAACCCAAGGCTGCGATTTTGGGACTGTTGGAATAAGATAGGGACGCGTTTGACGTGGGGGAACTTTTTGCAAAAAGTTCCCCCACACCCCTTGGGCGCGAGTTCGCGCCAACGAAATTTGCCTTGCGGCAAGCGAAATCGCTTCGCGGTGAAATATTTGCTGTGCAAATGTGAAATGTTCGCTTGTGCGAACGAGGAAAAAGAAAAAGACAGCAAGTATGCTATCTTGGTTTGCTTTTACTTTTTGTGAGAGCGCTTTTTGGAAGGGGTGCGGGGGAACCTTTTTCGCGAAAAAGGTTCCCCCGC
>JAZQKM010000210.1:0-3040 GCA_045542155.1 Eubacteriales bacterium | reverse complement strand
CCTCTGCCTAAGGGCTTTTTTGTTGTGCGCATTTTTTCGCACAATTCGGCAGTCATCGTGCCACCCAAACGGGATTGACTGCTTCACCTTTTTCAGAGGGAGGTACACAGACGTTCACTCTGTGGACGTCAAATAAATTTTTATATGGGAGGTGCCGCTAAATGGCTGCTAAAAATGAGGCAAGAATCAGAATTACTTTGGCATGCACAGAGTGCAAGCAAAGAAATTATGATACGAAAAAGAACAAGAAGAATGACCCCGACAGACTGGAGCTCAAGAAATTCTGCAAGTTCTGCCGCAAGCACACAATGCACAAAGAGACCAAGTAATTGGTGAAAGAAAGGAAATAATGAATATGAAGAATCTGTTGAACAGAACCCTCGCACTCGTTTGCGCCGTTCTGATGATGATTTCCCTCTTTGCGCTCCCCGCATTTGCACACGAAGGCCACGACCACGAAGGCGAAGAAGAGGTTGTAGAAGAAGGTCTCTCTACCGCCGCAATCGTTTGGATCGTAATTGGTGGTGTTCTGGTTGTTGCAGGTGTTGTGCTAGGCATTAAGTACCGTGAGAAGATCGTTAAGGGTCTGCGCGTTTACAAGAGCGAGTTCAAGAAGGTTTCTTGGCTCTCTTGGAAAGACACGAAGAAGAGCTCTCTGGTTGTTCTCGCTGTATTGGCTGCATGTGCATTGGTTATCTGTCTGCTCGACCTTGGTCTTTCCAAGGGCTTGCTCGCAATGATCCAAGCACTCCGTGGTCTGTTCGCATAAGGAATTTGCAATGAGTGACATCAATGAAATGAACGTTGGTCCGAGATGGTACGTGGCACATACTTACTCCGGATACGAAAACAAAGTTAAAGCAAGTCTCGAAAAAATTATCGAAAACCGTGGCCTCGGTCACCTCATCTTTGATATCAGCATTCCTACAGAAATCGTCATTGAAAAAAACGGTGACGTTGAAAAGGAAGTGGAGAACAAAATCTTCTCCTGCTACGTTTATATCAAGATGATTATGAACGAGGAAAGCTGGCACGCAGTAAGAAACATTACCGGCGTGACAGGATTTGTAGGTCCCGGATCCCGCCCCACTCCCCTGACGGATGAGGAAGTCGCTGCACTCGATATCGAACAGGTACAGCAAGTGAAGCTCTCCTTCGCGATTGGTGACACAGTTGAAGTTATCAGCGGTCTGTTTGTGGGTTACAGCGGAACGGTTCAAGCCATCTCCGAGGATCTCAAAAATGTTACCGTGCTTATTAAGCGCGGCAGCCGCGATATGCCCGTTGAGCTCGAATCGAGCGAAGTTAAGGCAGCGGCAAACTAAACGCTTTCGGCAACGCGCGGCGTTGCACGTGGGAGGAAGAAAATTTTTATTTTATTACATTCTTCCGCAAAAAACCACATTTGGAGGTAAATTATTATGGCAAAGAAAGTTTTAGGTTATATCAAACTGCAGCTCCCTGCAGGTAAAGCAACTCCCCAGCCTCCCGTAGGTCCCGCTCTCGGTCAGTACGGCGTGGCTATCCCCGTTTTCACCAAGGAATTCAACGAAAGAACCAAGAATGACATCGGCCTTATCATCCCCGTTGTTATCACTGTTTACGCAGACCGTTCCTTCACATTCATCACCAAGACTCCTCCCGCTCCCGTTCTCATTAAGAAGGCAGCAGGCATCGAGTCCGGTTCCGCAGCCCCCAACAAGACCAAGGTTGCAAAGCTCACCAAAGAGCAAGTAAAGAAGATTGCTGAAACCAAGATGCCCGACCTGAATGCGGCAAACGTTGAAGCAGCTATGAGCATGATCGCAGGTACCGCACGCTCCATGGGCGTTACCGTAGAGGACTAATAGGGGGGTACTGAACAATGGCAAAAATGGGTAAAAAGTATATCGACAGCACTAAGCTGATTGAAAAAGCAAAAGCTTACGAAGTAACTGAGGCTATGGATCTGGTTTGCCAGACCGCTAAAGCTAAGTTCGATGAAACCGTTGAAGTTCACGTTCGTCTGGGCGTTGACTCCCGTCAAGCAGACCAACAGGTTCGTGGCGCAATCGTTCTCCCCAACGGAACCGGTAAGCAGGTTCGCGTTCTCGTTTTCGCTAAGGGCGACAACGTTCAAAAGGCTCTGGACGCAGGCGCAGAGTTCGCAGGCGGCGCTGAGTACGTTGAAAAGATCACCAAGGAAAACTGGTTCGATTTCGACGTTGTTATCGCTTCTCCCGATATGATGGCTGTTATCGGTCGTCTGGGTAAGGTTCTCGGTCCTAAGGGCCTTATGCCTTCTCCCAAGGCAGGCACCGTTACTCCTGACGTTGCAAAGGCTGTTACCGAAGCAAAAGCAGGTAGAATTGAGTACCGTCTTGACAAGACCAACATCATCCACTGCCCCATCGGCAAGGCATCCTTCGGTGCAGACAAGCTCAAGGAAAACTTTGATGCTCTGCTCGGCGCTATCAACAAGGCTAAGCCCGCTGCTGCAAAGGGTCAGTATATCAAGAGCTGCGTAATCGCTTCCACTATGGGCCCTGGCATTAAGATCAACCAGGCTAAATTGGGTTAATTAAACCGACATAAAAAAGAGACAACTCCTTGCGAGTTGTCTCTTTTTTCATTATTCTTTATTCCAAGTCCAGCCCTCGCCGTGAATTTCGTGGGCGCGCCAAACGGTGATAAATGCTGCAGGGTCCGCACGGTGTACAACGTCCATCAGGAGCGTGTAGTGCCGCATACTAAAGGTAACCGTAAGCATCTTTTTGTTCTTGCCGGAGTATCCGCCTTTTACTTCAAAAATTGTTGAGGTTCTGCCCGCCTCATCGATGATTGCTCGGTTAACTTCTTCGCCGTGGTCGGTAACGATCTGTGCGACAAATGCCGAGGTGCCACCCAAAAATACCTTATCAATAACAACGGCAATGATCATTGCAGTTACAACGCCAAGCAGAGAAAGAATCAGATTTTGGGTTACAAAAACGCCAAGCAAAACAATGCTTACGTCGGTCAAGAACATCGCCGTCGAGCTCTTCAGACGCTTGAAAATTTT
>JAZQKM010000209.1:0-5765 GCA_045542155.1 Eubacteriales bacterium | reverse complement strand
GGTGGCAAACGTCGCTTTGGGACGGGTGACGGAGAGGGCTTTTGGAATAGCCCGCTCTCAGTCCCTTACCGCTTGCGGTATTTGACAGCATCTCCCCAAGGAGAGCCTTTTTCTTAACCAAATGGCATTGTTCAAAATTGGTTCGCGTTTTTAATTACACCAGCAAATAATTCACTCCCGCGAGCGACGCTGTTGAATCGGCGGCTGCCGCTTGCGCTTGTTGAGGAAGGGTATTGATTCCCGTCAAGTGCGTGAGCGGTTTGTGATACCGCTTGGCAACGCTCCAAAGTGTGTCGGTGGGGGCAGGGAAGCAAACGGTGCATTCTCCCTCGGGCTTTTGGCACTTCTCGCCGATATTGCAAGCACTGAGATACTGAATAGGTGTTTGCGCGCGCGTCAAGAGCGAGACGGCAAGCTCGGCGTCGATGCCAAGTCGCTCACCGTCCGCGCGAGCGCGACAGCTAATGGGAGACACGTGCACGAGTGAGTGAGCAAGCCCCACCTCTTTCGATTCTGCTTCATAACGGTAGGGAACCTCAACCTCTTGCGAGGAAATCTCACCTGCATCGTCGCAAAGCGTCAAATGCACACGGCATTTACCGCTTAAAATATCCCGTCCGTTATCTTCTGTCAGCTCTGCGGAAAGGGGAATGAGATGGGCATCCACTACACTCAATCCTTGTCGTAAGCCGGCTTCCTCTGCGGTCAATGTTTGACCGAGCGAGAAGTTGGCGCAAACACAGCTGCGAGACTGCGGAACAGAGAGAAAATCGGTTCTGCCTTCGCTCACCGAATCCAAAGCATAGGCATCGCGCACATAGGTCAGGTTGCGGTCTCTTTGCGCACGTCCTTGCAAAATGAGCGAGAGGTCGCACAAAATGCGTCCGTCCTCAACGGTCACGTTCACGTCGGCGCAGGTGCCAAAGGCAGATGCCGCACAGTTGACCTCGCATCCGTCAACCTCTACGGCACTCTCAAAGGGAATGCGACGCAAGAGTTGAGAGGGGGAAAGCCCTGTGGAATCGTGTGCGCATAGCAGTTTGAGTGCTACCTCACCGCGGCAGTTGATGCATCCGCTGCCGGCAGTGGCTTCCGAAATAAAGACCTGCCCATCGGCACAAACCACGCGCACGTCCTCGCTTTGCGTGTCGCAAACGATCTCGTCGTGTAGGGAGAGAGGCTCACCTACACCCGAGAAGAGTTCGGAAACATCGCAAGAGCCATACAATTTTTCGGCGGCAATACCCGAAATCAGGTCGCCGTTTTCAATAAGACGAATTCCAAAAATCCGCATTCGTGCACGCAAGCGGCACTTCACCGAGAGCTTGCGGGGAGCGAGAACACGTGCGTTGCAAGGCTCCGGCAAAATATCCGCGTCACACACCAACCCCTCTCCAAGAACTGCATCCGATGGAAGGTCTACGGGAATGCCGATGCGATATTCCGACGTGTGTGAGGTGGAGTAAAGAGCACCGTCGTTTCCTGTATAAAGGATGCAGAAGTCCACAGAGCCCGAAAGCTCGGCATTTGCCGCACCGACGTAGCGCGCGGGGGGCGTGACCGTTGCGCTGACACGCACAAGTCGCTTGACCTCGGGGCGGTAGTCGGGCAGGGAGACCTCGGCTGTTATTTCCCCCATTTCTTGCTTATCGCAAAGCAACGTTTGCACGCGCAAAGCGGTGGAGTCGTTTTTTGTGTAGTTGTCCATATCAAATGCTCCTTTTCTATCCGTTTTTGTGCTACATCCTATGCACAAGAAAAAGGGAATATGAATACAAAAAAGTCGCTTTTTCATCCAAAAAAGCAGTTTTTTCTTCTTTTTTTGCCTTTTTTCAAAAAACTGTCACATAAAAAGTAACAATTTTTCACATTTTCCAATGTGAAAAATGGACAAATAAAAACCAAAAAACCGTCGAAATCTCCAAAACGGAATTTCCAAATTGTGCAAGATGCTACAATGTGCAAAAAAGATAGGGGAAAAGCATAAAAAAATATGTTGACATTTCACAAAAAAGTGTTATAATTAAGGAGTAGAATACTTTTTTATGCGCCCGAAAGGATTCCCCCAATGAAAAAGAACGAACAAGATGCACAGCTCGATTTGATAAATGCCGCCCGTGCGGGTGACGAGGGTGCGTTTGAAGCGCTTCTTGAGGTTTATGAGCCTCTCATCGATGCAATGAGCCGTTCCTTTGCAACCGCATCGGATGACTCCGAGAGTGGGGAAGATTTACGTCAGGAGGCTTGCATCGCCCTTTATAAGGCAGTGCAAAGCTATGACAGTACGCAAGACGAGGTCAGTTTTGGTCTTTATGCAAAGCTTTGCGTGCGCAACCGTCTCATCTCCTACACGCGCAAGTTGCGCCGCCGCGAGTCGGTTTTGCCGCTTGAGGAACGCATCAAAACAGAAGAAGACGTCGCCCAAGGCGTGGTAGCCGAGGAGGCGTATATGGAGCTTTACCGTCGCATCGAGGCTATTTTGTCCCCTTATGAAAACCACGTTTGGTGGCTTTATCTTTCGGGGCAGACCACAGGTGCGATTGCAGCAAAACTCGGTAAGGATGAAAGAAGCGTACAAAACGCTATCTATCGTATTCGCAAAAAGCTGCGTGCGGCACTCCACCCAAACAGTTCAATGCCCGAATAGCTTAAACAAAGCGTTGGAGGCAACTCCAAAGATGGCGGTGAAAACCCGCCGAGGGTAAAAATACACCATTTTCACAACAAAGAGAGGATTACACACATGTTCCAGGAAGAAATCAACGATGCAGTAGTAGCAGCAGAAGAAGTAGTAGAAAAAGAATACGTTGATGAAACGTTGGTTTGCAAAGATTGCGGCAACGAATTCGTTTTCACCGCAGGTGAGCAAAGATTCTACGACGAAAAAGGCTTTTTGAATAAGCCTAAGGCTTGCAAGGCTTGCCGCGACGCTAAGAAGAACGCAGGCAAGGCTCCCCGTGAGTACTTCACCGCTGTTTGCGCTGACTGCGGCGGCGAGGCTAAGATTACCTTCCAGCCTTCCACCGACCGTCCCGTATACTGCTGCGCTTGCTTCGAGGCAAGAAGAAAGGCTCAAGACTAATCGCGTATCCCAAATGTCTGTATCGTTTCTTGGTTTTATGGAATCTGCAACAGGTCAGTAACTCTCAGAACATATAGTACACAAACAAACAAAAATCCCCCCTCTTTGGGGGATTTTTGTTTGTGAGAGGGCATTTTTTGCAAAATAAATAAAATATTGTTTGTATTTTTTTACAAAACACTTGCAATTTTATAAAAAGTATATTATAATAACTATAAAGAGTCCGCGTATTGTGGTTTTTGAGGAGGATATGACTATGAGTCGTGTAAATGCAAAGAGTGGAAACCGTTGCCCGAACTGTGGCGGTAGAATGAGACTTGTTAATGTAACTTGGGTAGATAAATTCCAATCCCCCGAGGCAAGTCAGTATGACCAAAGCGTTTCCCGCCGCAAGGCTTTGCTTAAAATTGCGCCCAAGTTGACCACTCAAGAAATGATGTGTGCATCTTGCGCACAGCGTTCACCCCTTTCCGCTAAGGAAGTAAAGAAGATAGAAAAAAAGGCAAAAAAGAACAAGCTGGATAAGAAGGCACGCAAGCAAAGAAGAAAGCGCATCGGCCGTATTATCAAGTTCGTTATCTTCCTTGCTATTGTTGCAGCCGCTGTGTATTTTGGCTATCAGTATCAGGATACGCTTCTCGGCTATTGGGAAATCATTGTGGGCTTTTTCAACAGCATTTGGGAAATGATTTCCAATTTTCAACAGTAATCAATAGTAGAATAAAGAACAAGCACGCAATCATCTTGCGTGCTTGTTTTTTGTATCGGCTTTGTTTTCTTCCTTTTTTCTATCCAAGCGGATAGTGCCAACAATGGCAGAGGAGAGGTTGAGCGTTTCACCAATAATACCGCCGAGCGAGAAGAAGATGGCGTTATAGGTGAGCCACAGGGGTGAGCTGATAAACGCTACGCGGCGCAGGGCCTTGTCCTCTTTGCGGCGGAATGCGATGGTTGTAACGGTCATTGCAATCACGGGCAGAACTTCCAAAATCAAGTTCTTTGCGGTGGGTTCTTTGCCAAAGACGGTAAAGATGGAAACGTAGGAAAGGATGTAAACCACGGTCAGTCCAATCGTCCACGCAGGGTGGTCGCCGTGAATTTTGTCTTCGTAGATGAAAATGAGCGCACGAACAATGGCAACAATGTTGAGAATTGCGCCCGAGAATGCCCCGAGCATAAAGAAGTTGACCACGAACAAAGCCGAGCCGAGGAGCTGGAAGAAGAGAATACGTGCTTTTCCTTTTTGTTGATAGGAAAGAACGCTCGCAAGCATTCCGAATATGCCAACGATTTGTGCAATAATTTCAATGGGTGTCATATCAAACGCCTCCGCGCAAAATTTGAGAATACACCAAGGATTTCCCCGCGCTCTCACCGCAACATTATACTACATATTTTGACAGTTGTCAAGAAGAATGGGGATTTTTGAGATGGATATTTTTAATCTTTTTCCCCATCCATCGGGGGATTTTCGCGCTTGCTATATTTTTCTGCGAGAGCATAGAATTTTGCTTCGTATTCATCTCTGCTTTCACGCTTTTTGAGTGCTTTCGGCTGTTTTTTGCCAATAACCGACCACATAGGTTCATCCTGCAAACTTTTATACTCCCATACAGGCTCAAGTCCTTTTATATTTGCGAGTTTTGAATATAGCCAAGCAAATTGTTCAAACGTAAAATATCCTTCGGGAAGATGTAAATTTTCAAGCTTTGAAAGCTTTGAAAGTGCTAAAAGATCTTTTTGAGAATTTATATTTTTAACAGGAACAAGATTAAGGCTACGAAGCTTTGGCATTTTCGTAAAAATTTCAAAATCCTCAATTACTGTTTTGGGCGTAAAACTGCCGAGGAAATTACAGCCCCATATTCTAAGGTTTTCAATATTTGATCCCTCAAGACCCGAAAAATCAACCAGCTTGTTTGCTTCTTCTATAGAAAGCTGTGTAAGGTGCGGAAGTTTTTTTGCATCGAATAACTTTGTCGCCTTTTGGTTCCAATAAATGTAAACTTCACGCAAGTCGGTAAGTTTCTCAATGAAAGAAAGGTCATCCACGCGGTTACACTTAAACAAACTGAGATATTTGATACCTTTTAGATAAGGCACAATATCCGCAATATGTTCGGAGAGCAGTCCGCTCAGCTCAACCGCCTCATGCTTGTTCCCTTTCAATGCCTCAATAAAACATTCAGTGGTGTCATAATATTCAACTTCGGGATTATAAATGAATACATCGGCATCGGCGCAAAGTCGCATATCAAGTTTTATATCCATATCGTGAATTTTGCTGCTGTCTTCAAGATTTTTATTCACAATAAAAGCATTGAATACCCATTTTTTCTTTGGCATTGGTCAATACCTTTCTCTACTTTCGTGTTTTATCATTTTCATTATATCACAATCTGTATCAATCGTCAAGGGAGAATACCCGATTTTTGAAAGGACGGTTTACACTTTACTTGCATTAAAAGATTATAGCAAAACAAAACCACTGTATGTCATCCGCAACTTGTTGCGGTATATCATCAATGCGAAGCATTGTATATCATCGATGCAATGCATCGTATATCATCAAGCCGCAGGAGATTATGCACGCTGGTGCGTGATGAGATACAGTCCCAAAGGGACTGATGATATACCGTTCCTTCGGAACGGAATGATATACCAAACCTACGGGGGACCCCCA
>JAZQKM010000208.1:0-15339 GCA_045542155.1 Eubacteriales bacterium | reverse complement strand
ATAATAGAATTTTATTGTAGGGGCGATTCACCATTCGTTCGTTTTATAGTCATGACCACCGGCTAAGCCGGGGCTTGCGGTAGCCCCCGTGGGGCGTTTCACACGCTGAGCCTTGAGGCTCGTCGAAAAATCTACCTACTGCGGTAGTTGCCCTACCGCCACAGATGTGGCGATTGCTCTAACAAAAGCCTTCCCCAGTGGGGGAATGGTGGCAAATGTCGCAAGCGACAAGGGACGGATGAGGTGTGGTGATTCCCAACTAACTTCTCAGCCACAGTCACTTGTGACTATTCCCCCATTCTCCCTCAGGAGAAGGCTATTCGGGGCCGTGGTTCGCTCGGATAAATAATTTGGGCAAAGCTAAAGCTTTTTGGAACCACCAGCACTGCTGGTGGTTTTTGTTTTACAATGAAAAACTCCCACCCGCCGTTCATTGGCGAGTGGGAGTTTTGTTGTTCCCGTCTTATGCAAACGTATTAACGATGAGGTAAATAAGTCCTGTCAGGGCAGAACCTGCAACCAGAACAGAGAGAACGAGCGCGAGGATGCGCGCGGAGGGAGAAACATTAGAGTAGTTGTTTTTGTTAGCCATGGTATATGTATCCTTTCAAAATTATTTCTTTTCTATAAGAACACCCGTTGTGGGTATCTTTATCTTTTTGAGTCCCTTTGCATCTTCGGGGATTTTTGCAGGGTCATTGGTAGCGGAAACCACCTTAACGCCCTTCTTCATGCTCATCAGCGTCAGACCGCCCGAGGTACGGGTTGCCATAAGGGGAATGAGCGTAGACTTGATGAGGATGGCACGTCCGTCGGAGGAGGTGATCATAATATCCATCGGGCTCTTCTCGTAGAACGCTGCTACAACGGGGGAGTTCTTGGAGTATGCCGAGGTGATCTTGCGGCGGTTACCTGTGGTTTCATAGTTAGAAACCGAGATACGCACGCCCTTACCGTTCTCAAAGATGAGCACGATATTTTCCTTTGCGGGGTATTTGTTTTGAATATTCATCAAAATGGGCTTCTCACCTGCATCCATTTTCAGCTTAACGGGCAGATAGTCACCCAAAGCCGACGCCTTGGTGGTATCAAAGTCCTCTGCCTTTGCGCGGTAGAGCTGTTGTTGATTGGTCAGGAAGATAAAGTTATCGGTGTTTTGACCGTCCACCAAATAGAGCTGTTCGTCGTCCTCTTTAAAGGATTGCTCGTCGTTGCCTTGCAAAGAGCGGAAGGTGATCTTTTTGAAGTATCCTTCGCGGCTGAGAACAAAGCGTGCGGGGTAATTTTCAATGTGTTCTTCCTCTTTATATTCCTTAATAGCACCGGCGGCAACGATTTGCGAGCGGCGGGGTTGACCGTATTTTTTCTTGACCTCGGTAAGCTGTCCAATGATGAGTGCCTTTTGCTTGAGCTCGTCCTTGAGCGTTTCTTCCATATCGGCAATCTCTTTTTGCAAATCTTCAATCTCTGCCAAACGGTTGATGATGTACTCGCGGTTGAGGTAACGCAATTTGATTTCGGCAATGTAGTTTGCCTGAATCTCATCAATATCAAAGCCCTTCATCAAGTTAGGAACAACTTGAGATTCCTTCTCTGTCTTACGAATGATGCGAATGGCTTTGTCGATGTCAAGAAGAATCTTTCCAAGACCGAGCAAAAGATGGAGCTTGTCCTTCTTCTTTTTCAGGTCGAATTTCAACTCACGCTTCAGGCATTGCAGGCGGAATTTGATCCACTCTTGCAAAATTTCTTGCACACCCATCGTGCGAGGGGTGGAGTCGATGAGCACGTTGAAGTTGCAGCGGAAGCTATCCTCAAGAGGGGTGAGCTTAAACAGCTTTGCCATCAGCTTGTCGGGGTCAGTGCCGCGGCGAACATCAATGGTGAGTTTAAATCCGTTGAGGTCGATCTCATCGCGGAAATCGGTGATCTCCTTGATCTTACCATCCTTATAGAGCGTGGTCAATTTTGCCATAATCAGCTCAATGGTGGTAGAGTAAGGGATTTGGATGATCTCAATGCAGCTGTTCTCTTTATCAAAAACGTAGCGTGCACGCATACGAACCGAGCCGGAGCCGGTGGTATAGATGCGCTTCATTTCCTCTTCGTCGTAAAGAATGGCACCGCCGCCCGGGAAGTCGGGGGCTTTGATGAGCTCCATCAATTTATCAAGGGGCAAACGGGGCTTGCGAAGCATAGCAATGGTTCCGTCGCAGACCTCAGCGAGGTTAAAGGAACAAATGTTCGATGCCATACCAACGGCAATACCCATGTTGGGCATAACAAGAATGTTGGGAAAGGTGGTGGGCAGAAGTACGGGTTCCTTCATGGTAGCGTCATAGTTATCCACCATATCCACGGCGTTCTTTTCAATGCCGCCAAAAAGCTCATGGCAAATAGGCGCGAGCTTGGCTTCGGTATAACGCGATGCCGATGCAACGGTGTTTGAGGAATACTGCTTACCAAACGAACCCTTGGAATCCACCAAGGGGTGGAGCAGAGTCTCATTTCCGCGCGTCAAGCGCACCATCGTGTCATAGATGGATGCATCGCCGTGCGGATTGAGCTTCATCGTTTGTCCAACGATGTTCGCACTCTTGGTAAAGCCGCCCGTGAGGAGTCCCATTTTATACATCGTATAAAGGAGCTTGCGGTGCGAGGGCTTGAGCCCGTCGATCTCGGGAATTGCACGCGATACGATAACGCTCATAACATAGGGCATATAGTTTTTTTCAATCGTTTCGGTTATAGGTTGATAAACGATTGGAGCGTAAACGATTTCTTTTTTTTCTTTCTTTTGCTTTCTTGCCATTCTGTGGTGTCCTTTCTGTTAGGTTTGGAACGGTATGGGGAAGCGAGCGCGCCTTACACTTCTTTTATTGTGTGCGCGGCAGCGCGAATGAGTCGGTTATAAAGCGCAAGGCCGATTCCCTGTTGAGGGGGCAGATGCGCATAAATGATCTCGGCATCGGTGCTGTCGGCTTCGCGCAAAGCGGCAAAGAGCTTGTGAGCCTGTGTGGCGAGGTCATTTTTGTTTCCGATGGGGAAGAGGGTGTTGCCCGAAAGTGAGTCACACTCCTCGTTGTAGCAAAGAAATGCGCACCTGTGCATTTTTGCTTCGTTTTTGCAATACGCAAGCACGTCCTCGTCCTTGCCCGAAAGCAGAACCAGGGGGGCTGTGGGCGCGTAATGCCTGTATTTCATGCCGGGGGAAAGCGGGCGCTCGTTCTCGGCAAGCTGATGCAATACGGCATCGGCAACGGTGACCTTTTCGCATACCAAGGAGAGGGCGTCGCAGGTGATGCCACCCGGGCGCAAAAGGATGAGTCCGTCGCTGTCGATTTTAACGATGGTGGATTCAAGACCGATCTCACTTTCGCCACCGTCAATAATCATATCTACACGCCCGTCCATATCCTGCGCCACATGAGCGGCAGAGGTGGGAGAGGGCTTGCCCGAAAGATTGGCAGACGGTGCGGCAATAGGGAAGCCGCAAAGCGCAATGAGCTTGTGTGCCACGGGGTGAGAGGGGCAACGAACCGCCACACTGTCAAGTCCGCCTGTGGTAGAGGTGGGAATTGTTTCACGGCGTGGCAGAATAACGGTCAAAGGGCCCGGCATAAACGCTTTTGCCAAGCGGTAGTAGAGCTCGTTTGTTACAGCATACGCCTCGGCATCGGCGGGGTTTGCAATATGAATGATAAGAGGGTTGTCCGAGGGACGCCCCTTGGCGGCATAGATCTTTTTTGCCGCCTCATCACGCGTAGCGTCACCGCCAAGACCGTAAACAGTCTCGGTGGGAAAGACCACAAGTCCGCCCGACCGTAAAATAGCGGCGGCACGGCAAAGGTCATTTTCTTGCGCGGTTATATCTGTGATTTTGATATGTTCGGTTTTCAAGGGTGTCTCCAATTTGTTAACTGTCTTGATTTTTCAGTTTTTCGGCTGTTTCCGCTGTGGCAAGGGCATCAATCATTGCGCCAATGTCACCGTCAAGGAAACGGTCGATGGAGTGAATGGTAAGACCGATGCGATGGTCGGTAATGCGGCCTTGCGGATAGTTGTAGGTGCGAATACGCTCACTTCTGTCACCCGTGCCGACTTGACGGCGGCGGTCGGAAGCGATGGCATCGGCTTGCTCACGTTGCTTTTGGTCATAGAGGATGGTGCGCAGCATACGCAGAGCCTTATCCTTGTTTTTGAACTGACTGCGCTCCTCCTGACATTCCACCACAATGCCCGTAGGCTTGTGTGTCAGTCTTACGGCAGATTCGGTCTTGTTGATGTGCTGACCGCCCGCGCCGCTGGATTTGCAGGATTCAAAAATGAGGTCGGCAGGGTTGATCTCAACCGAGACTTCCTCTGCCTCGGGGAGCACGGCAACGGTTGCCGTAGATGTTTGAATACGTCCTTGCGACTCTGTTTCGGGCACGCGTTGCACGCGGTGAACACCGCTCTCATACTTAAAACGGGAGTAAGCACCCTCGCCCTCAACTTGGAAGGTCAGCTGGCGGTAGCCGCCGAGCTCGGTTGGGTTCTCGGAGAGCAGGGAGCAACGAAATCCCACTGTGGCGGCATACATCGTATACATACGGTAAAGAACAGCGGCAAACAAAGCGGCTTCCTCGCCGCCCGCACCTGCGCGAATCTCTACCATAACGTTCTTTTCGTCATTGGGATCGCGTGGCAGGAGCATAATAGTCAACTCACCTTTGAGTTGCTCGACCTGCTCCTTTGCTTCGCGCAATTCTTCGTTGGCTAAAGCACGCAATTCCTCGTCGACCTCTTCCAAAAGCATGAGTGCTTCGTCGATGCGTGCCTGTGCAGATTTGAGCTCGCGGTATTTTTCAATGATGGGGGTTAAAGATTTATACTCTTTTGCAATCTGCGCGCAGCGCGCAGGATCGCCTGCTATCACGGGGTCGGAGAGCGAGGCCTCCAGGTGCAAATATTTATCTTCGGCTTGTTGCAGTTTATTTAGCATAAGAGGCCTCCTTTCTCACATAATGGAAATGAAATCAAAATTGATAAAATGCTTTGAATGCGCGGTAAGCTTCATAGAGGTCTACCTTTGCGATAACCTCATAGGGCGCGTGCATAGAGAGAACGCCAACACCGATATCGATGGTGTCGATGTTGTGGTTTGCCATATACTTAGCAACGGTTCCGCCACCGCCAACGTCGGTTTTGCCGAGCTCGGAGATTTGCCATACAACGCCTGCTTCGTTCAGGAAGCGGCGAGTCCAGCCTACCATCTCGGCACTTGCATCGGATGTGCCACCCTTACCGCCGCTGCCGGTGTACTTGCACAGGCAAACGCCGCAACCGATGAGAGAGGAGTTGCGATGCTCGTAAACGTCGGCATAGTTGGGGTCAAAATTAGCGGTTACGTCGCTGGAGAGGCACTTGGAGTTTGCGCGCACGGCTGCTTCGTTGCCGCCGAGAGCCTTAGCAATTTCGGTAATGAGATCGGTAATCAGGCTGCTTTGCATACCGGTTACACCGTCGCTGCCGGTCTCTTCTTTATCAACAAGTAAACACATAGCGGTGTGCGTGGTATCGGTGCTGTTAATCATAGCGGTCAGGGAAGGATAAGCGCAAACGCGGTCATCGTGACCGTAGCCGCAAATCATCGAGCGGTCAAAGCCAACGTCGCGAGCCTTTGCCGCGGGAACGATAGAAAGCTCTGCCGAGAGGAAATCATCCTCGGCAATGCCGTATTTTTCATTGAGATAGTTGAGAACACCTGCCTTAACCGCATCCTTTTCTTCACCGTCAACGGGGCGGCTGCCAACCAAAATGTTCAGCTTCTCTGCTTGGAAAACTTCGTTAATGGTCTTGGAGCCCTGTGCACGTGCAAGGTGAGGGAGCAGGTCGGTGATATACATTACGGGGTCGGTCTCATCTTCGCCGATAACAACGTCAACAACGGTGCCGTCCTGTTTAACAACTACACCGTGCAGGGCGAGAGGCATTGCCAACCATTGGTACTTGCGAACGCCACCGTAGTAGTGGGTTTTGAAGAAAGACATTCCGTTCTCTTCATAAAGCGGAACGGGCTTGAGGTCAAGACGGGGAGAGTCGATGTGGGCGGCGGTGATGCGGATGCCGTTGTTGATGTTCTCGGTACCGATGCGGAACAAAAAGATGTTCTTGCCGCGGTTGTTATAGTAGAGCTTGTCGCCTACGTTGATGGCATCGCCAAAGTTCCAAGCACGGTAGCCTGCCGCCTCGGCAATACGAATGCTCTCAACGACTGCCTCGCGCTCGGTTTTGGATGCGTCAAGGAATTTGACATAATTTTTTGCATATTCATAAGCCTCTTCTACGACCTTGGCACCTGCCAGCTCGTAGACGGTCTTTTTTTCATAGCGAAGGTTTTGGTTCTCAGACATAGTGTGTGTTCTCCTTTGTATGTGATTCGAATTTAGAAATACAACTTGATGTAAAGCTCGCGCGCTTTCATAACGTCGCGCACAAAGCGAGCGGTTTTGGCGTTGGGGATGCTTTTCAGCGTGCCGATTTCCGTAACGTATTCGGGATTGGCAAGCCAAGCATCTACCGCCTCGGTTCCCGCATCATAGGCGGCAAATACCGTTTCCCAAACGCCGTAGCGTTGGTAGAGGTATGAGAGATATGCCGCACCGCATTGCAGGTTTTTTTGCGGGTCATAAAGAAATCCCTTTTCCGCGGGGGGTACACCGAGAATATCGGTTTGTATCATAGCGAATTCGTCGGGGGTAAGCTGCATCAAGCCAATGCTACCGTCAGCTCCCACCGAATCCGCGGCAAAGCCGCTTTCTGTCCTAACAGTTGCCCAAAGAATTGCCTCGGGGATGCCGTATTCGGCGGCGGTTGTACGAATGTCATTTGCGTAACGTGGGGAGAGGGGATACTGACTTTTCTCAATGGCGGTGGCAATGCCGTCAAAGGCAAATCCAAAACCGATAGAGAGCACGAGAATTGCAGCAATAATGGCAAGGCTCCTTGCGTTGAATTTCATCGGGAGATTACCCCCAATTCCACAAGAATGCGATGTACCTTAGGAGCCAACGTTTCCGTTGTCCCGTTGTTTTCGATAATATAATCGGAGTGGGCTTTGAAGAACTCGTCACTCTTTTGCGCCAAAATGCGGCGCATCGCCGCCTCGGCAGTAATGTTGTCGCGCGCCATAATGCGTTCCAGTCTCAACCGGCGCTCGGCAAGCACCGAAACGACTGCTCCGCAAGCCTTATGAGCACCTGCCTCAAACAGCTGCGGTGCATCAAAAACGGCAACGGGTACGCCCTCGCGACGAAAACGCTCCATGCGCGTTTTCACCTCTTCCATAACGTATCGGTGGGTGATCGTGTTAAGTCGTTCACGTGCAGCGGGGTCATTGAATACGATGCTCCCTAAAGCACGGCGGTCAAGATGACCGTTGGAAAGGAGAACATCCTTGCCGAATGCCTCTGTCAATTCCTGCAAGCAGGAAGAGGGCGGCGTAATGAGCTCGTGATAAATGAGATCGGCATTGATTACGGGAATTCCATAATGCGAAAAAATAGACGCGACCTCACCTTTGCCTGCGCCCGTAGGGCCTGTCAGTCCGATTACGAGCATGGTGGTACCTCCATTCGCGAGCCGCCGATTTGGTCGGAAGCGTATGCCGTTTCCATAACCTTTTGGACGTAAAGCCCGTCGGTGAGAGAGGGAGCGAAAGGCTTGTTTTCCGCAACCGCACAAAGGAAAGCGTGCATGCTTGCCAAGTGACCGTAAAGCCAACCGGCGGGTGCTTTGGGAGAGGGGAAAGAGAGGTCGGGATAACGACCGACACATTCGATTTTTGTAAAACCGCGCATACCGCCAATGGGAGCATCAGCGGCGGTGTTATCGTAATAGTAGAGCCAGTTGGGCTCCATCAAGGAGAAGCGAAGCGCTCCGTGTTCACCGTATATTTCAAATGAAAGGTCGTCATTGGTTCCAACCTGCAATTTGCCAACGGTAATCGTGCCACACGCACCGTCTTTGGTCTTGCCTACAAGGTAGAAGGATTCATCGGCATTGGTTTGCCATTCTTCACCGTTTCGTCCCTTGCGGGTTGGGTAGCCGATTTGGCTCATGCCGCCTACCTCCGAGAGGGGCCCGCACAAAAAGCCGAGCAGGTCAATGACGTGTGAGCCGAGGTCAAACAGAACACCGCCACCGCAAATCGTGCTATCCTGCTTCCAACCCGCAGGACGGTTGACATCGGTTGCACTGTTGTGCAGATATTTGCCCTCAAAGCTCAAAATGCGCCCAATCTTACCCTCGTCGATTAACTGCTTTGCGCGTATAACGGGGGAGAGCCAGCGGTTGTTAAAGACCATTCCGCAAATCTGACCATCCGAAAGGGGAAGAGCAGCAATTTCTTCGGCTTCTTCGGCACTAACGCACAAGGGCTTCTCGCAAAGCACGCTCTTACCTGCGGCAATCGCTTTTTTGAGCGTTTCGCAGTGATAGATATTAGGCGTGCAAATGTCGATGACATCAATATCGGGGGAGTTGATGAGAACGTTCTCATCGGTTGTGGCAATCTGCATACCAAATTCGCGCGCTACACGCTCGCTCTTCTCCTGTGAGGTGGTGCAAACGCCAACGACCTTTGCACAAAACGGAAGAGAGGCGTAGAAGAAGGGAAGATTTTGTACAGCCCAAGTATGCGTTCTACCCATCGAGCCAAAGCCCAAAAGTCCTATGCGAAGCGTTTTCTTTTCGTTTTGTTCCATTGCACAAATCTTCCTTTCTGCACAGCTTGCGCGTGTGCGTGTTATAAAGATGCATATCTATTCATCTTATTATAACTCAAAAATATTTCTTTTGCAATAGGATTGTACATTTTTTTGTTGTAAAATTCAACTTTTATAGGCTTTTTTCGCCGCTTTTATATTGCATTTGGAAAAGGTTTCGAGTATAATATAGATAGACACTGAAAAAAAGGGGGGGATGCAGAGATGGAACAACTGAAAATAAAAATGCAGGAATTGGGCATTGATTGGGAACAAAATTGCCCCCTCTCGCGTCATTCCTCTTTTCGCATAGGCGGCGCGGCAGATATCGCACTGTTCCCGCAGTCAACCGAAAAGCTTTGCCAAGCACTCACGCTTTTGCGGGAACAAGAAATCCCTACACTTGTCATAGGTAACGGAAGTAACGTGGTCTTTTCGGATGAAGGATACCGCGGTGCAGTGGTCTTTACGGGTAAATGCCGCAAGATTCAAATTGACGGTGATGTGGTGCTTGCCGATGCCGGCGTGTTGCTTTCGACACTTGCTTCAGCCGTGCGTGACGAATCCTTGAGAGGCTTGGAGTTTGCATTCGGTATCCCCGGAACGCTTGGCGGCGCGATTTATATGAACGCGGGTGCTTACGGCGGTAGTATGAGCGACGTTTGCGTCGGTTCACACTATTATGATTTCGAAACGGGAAAGATGAGCGGTCTTTTTGAAGATGCCCAAGATTTCGGCTACCGCACAAGCATTTATCAAAAGTACCCCAACCGCATTATTTTGGGGGCAACCTTGAAATTGAAGAGGGGAGTCCGTAAAACCATAACCGAAACGATGCGCACCTATTGGGATAAACGCAGAGCAACGCAACCTCTCGAATTGCCCAACGCGGGTAGCACGTTCAAACGCCCCGAGGGGCATTTTGCAGGCAAGCTGATAGAGGACTGCGGTCTCAAGGGACTGACAGTCGGTGGCGCGCAGGTCTCCACAAAACACGCAGGCTTCATCGTCAATATCGGTGGCGCTACCTGCGAGGACGTCAAACGCTTGATAGAGCAGATACAAGCAACCGTATTGCAACAAACGGGCGTGGAATTGGAATGTGAGATTCGGTTTTTGTAATAAACGATACTTTTACCATCCCCCAATGAAAACAACTCTCTTAGCGGATAGGGTCTCGGTGGTGCCTAGCCGCTCGCGACAGCAAAAGCGCGTTTTATGACGCGCGTCGTCTGTCTGCTCGTAAACTGACGAATTTGTTTTAGATAATTTGTGCGAAAGTTCTTGAAAGGGGTGCGGGGAAACATAATATTTCGCTTGCGAAATATTATCGTAGCAACGGAACGTTGCGATGTTCTTCTCAAGAAGTTTTCCCCGCAAAAAAAAGAAAGGAGAAAAGCAATGACCTTTACCGAGCGCGTGTGCGCAGAGCTTGTTGAGCTCCCAATCAAAAAGAATTGTTGCAGACGTGCATTGAGTGCAGGTTTGTTGCTTCCTGCCATGCGGCAGACGGGTGGACGCGTGGTTTTGCCGTGTCGCCGTGAGGCGATGGCGGAGTTTGCCGTAGGAGTGTTCGAAAAGACCTACGCTAAAACGGCAGAGATGAACGTCATAGGCTATCACGGACACCGTCAATGGCAAATTATTCTTCCGTCACCTGCCGCATCCAAACTGACGGCACAACTGCGTGAGGATGGGGCAGATATAGACGAGCTCTTGCACCTGACGGCGTGTGAAAGCTGTCGCGCGGCCTTTTTGCGCGGACTGTTCTTTATTGCGGGAACGGTCAATGACCCTCAAAAGTCCTATCACTTGGAGTTCGTTCTGCCGAGTGAAGAAAGCGCCGATGCCGTTACCAATTATCTTTCGTCTATCGGCTATCCCCCCCGTCGCATTGCGCGAAACACGGGCGTGGGAGTTTACTATAAGGATGCCACCTCTGTTGCTGACCTCATCACCTTGATGGGCTCGCACAGCATCATTTTTGAGTTTTATAACGCACGTATTGCGAGTGATATTCGCAACAACGAAAACCGTGCCACCAACTGCGTGGCAAGAAACATTCAAAAGTCGGTTGCCGCCGCCGCGCGGCAGATGGATGCTATCGGCAGTTTGATGGCGAGCGGAAAGCTTGATTCTTTGCCCGAGCCGCTTCGCGAGACCGCGCTTTTGCGTTACCGCAATCCCGATGCTACCTTGGACGAGCTCAAGGACTTGCATCACCCACCTATATCCAAATCGGGTCTTTCTCACCGCTTGCAAAAGCTGTTGGACGAGGCCGAAGATTAAGAGAGAAAGGAGAACACGATGAAGGATTTTGTGCATTTGCACCTGCATACCGAATACAGTCTGCTTGACGGTGCATGCCGTATTTCCAACCTGCCCGAAAGAATCAAAGAGTGCGGACAGAGTGCGGTTGCCATTACCGACCACGGCGTTATGTATGGCGTTATCGATTTTTACCGCACCTGTAAAAAAGCGGGCATTAAGCCCATCATCGGCTGTGAGGTCTACGTTGCTCCCGATTCTCGCTTTACCAAGCTCAACGCGGGGGAAGGGTATGCCGAGCATTTGGTGCTCCTTTGCGAAAATATGCAAGGATATCGCAACCTTGTAGAGCTTGTTTCACGTTCCTTTACCGAAGGGTTTTATAACCGCCCGCGTGTCGACGATGAATTGTTGCGTCAATATTCGGGGGGACTCATCGCGCTTTCCGCCTGCCTTGGCGGACGTATTCCCAAGCTTCTTTCCAAGGGCGACTTTGCCGCCGCAAAAGAGAATGCAGTCAAGTATGCGAGCATCTTTGGCAAAGACCGTTACTATATAGAAATTCAAGACCACGGTCTTACAGAGGAGCGTGCGGTTCTTCCTCGCCTTGTAAAGCTTGCCAATGAGTGTAATTTGCCGCTTGTTGCCACCAACGACTGTCACTATTTGCGCCGCCAGGATGCCGATACGCAGGCGGTTTTGATGTGCGTACAAACAAATACAACCGTAGATGCAGGCCGCCCTGCGGCATTTGCCACCAATGATTTTTACGTGAAGGATAGCACTGAGATGTCGCTTTTGTTCCGTGCTTATCCCGAGGCCATTGAGAATACCGTCAAAATTGCCGATATGTGCTCGGTCGATTTTGATTTTGATACTCAGTATCTGCCCAAATTCCCGTGCCCCAATGCTCTTACGGCAGAGGAATATTTGCGCTGGCTGACCGAAAAAGGCTTCCAAGAGCGCATCGCACGCGGACACGTTGTATTCTCGGAGCACACCGAAGAGGACTATCGCGCGCGCCTTGAATATGAGCTTGGCGTCATTGGAGAAATGGGCTTTGCCGACTACTTTTTGATTGTGCAAGACTACGTCAACTATGCCAAGAGCCGTGATATCCCCGTAGGCCCCGGACGTGGTTCGGGAGCGGGTAGCCTTGTTGCTTACGCGCTCGGCATCACCGATGTAGATTCCATTCGCTTTGATTTGCTCTTTGAGCGTTTTCTCAACCCCGAGCGTGTCACCATGCCCGATATCGACGTTGACTTTTGCTACAACCGTCGCGACGAGGTTATCGAATACGTCACTCGCAAATACGGAGCAGACCACGTCTCGCAAATCATTACCTTTGGTACTATGGCGGCAAGAGCATCCATTCGAGATGTTGGACGAGCCCTTGGAATGTCCTATGCCGACGTTGATGTAGTAGCGCGTGCCATTCCGCAGGAATTGAATATGACCATCGACCACGCCCTCTCTTTGCCCGACCTCAAAAAGCTTTACGAGAGCTCGGAGCAGGTGCGCCGCTTGGTGGATACTGCGCGCTCACTGGAAGGTATGCCGCGCAATGTGTCTATTCACGCCGCAGGCGTTGTGATTACCGATAAACCCATTAGCAATTATCTGCCCGTTGCACTCAGTAACGGCACTGTCGTTACGCAGTTTGATATGGATACCGTTGCTTCCTTGGGGCTCTTAAAATTCGACTTTTTGGCTCTGCGATATCTCACCATTCTGCACGATGCAGAGGGAATGATTCGCGAGAGCGAACCCAATTTTGATATTGAAAAGCTGCCGCTTGACGATGCCGAGACCTATGCGCTTATCTCGTCTGGCAAAACGAGCGGTATCTTCCAATTAGAGTCGGGCGGAATGAGACAGATGCTCTCCAATTTGCGCCCCGAGTCACTTGATGACGTTATTGCCGCAATCGCGCTCTACCGTCCCGGACCGATGGATTCCATCCCCACCTTTATCGAGTGCAGACACAATCCTGATAAGGTGACGTACGTCACCCCCGCACTCGAACCTATCCTTCGTTCCACCTATGGCTGTGTGGTTTATCAGGAGCAGGTTATGAGCATCTTCCGCGAAATCGGGGGCTATACCTTCGGCCACGCAGACATCGTGCGCCGCGCAATGTCCAAAAAGAAGGCGGACGTGCTTCTTTCCGAGCGCGAATGCTTTGTTGCAGGAGCCAAGGAAAGGGGAGTGGATGCGGCGGTTGCCGAGCAGCTCTTCTCGGATATGGAAAGCTTTGCAAACTATGCATTTAACAAGTCGCACGCGGCGGCTTATGCCATCATTTCCTATCGCACGGCGTACCTCAAATGCCACTATTCGCAGCAATATATGGCGGCACTTCTCACAAGCGTGCTCGGTAGCCAAACCAAGGTTGAAGAATATATCTCAGAGTGTAACTCGCGCGGCATTCGCGTGCTCCCGCCCGACATTAACGAGAGCCGTATGACCTTTTCGACCTCGGGGAAGGATATCCGTTTTGGACTTTTGGCGCTCAAAAACGTGGGCGTGCATTTCTTGGAGCACATCCTTGCAGAACGTCGCCACGGAAAATTCACCTCGTTTGATGATTTTATAAACCGACTTTCCGCAACCGAGCTCAACCGCCGCATGGTGGAAGCACTTATCAAGGGCGGGGCATTCGATTGTCTTGGCAAATATCGCAGTCAGCTCTTGGCTGTTCACGATGCCATGATTGAGCGCGCACTGCAAAAGGGTAAGGATAACCTTGAAGGACAGCTTGATATGTTCTCGATGCCCGGTCAGGTCAGTACCGAGGCCCCTGCTGTCAAATATCCCGACATTCCCGAGCTCAGTGTTCGTGAAAAGCTGATGCTTGAAAAAGAAGCCGCCGGAATGTATTTTTCGGGTAGCTTGCTTGACGAATACAGCAAGCATACAAGTATGCTGCAATTTTCGCCCATCTCCGATATGGTCGGTGAGGATGCCGACCCCGTTGACCGCGCTGCGATGAAAACGGTTGGCGTGATTACCTCTGTCACTGTAAAAGGCACCAAAAACGGCAAGCGTATGGCGTTTTTTACCTTGGAAGACCGCACCGCAGAGGTGGAATGTATCGTCTTTCCGAACATTTTTGAAGAGCTTTCTCCGCTTCTTGTGCGCGATAATGCTGTGCTTGTGCGTGGTACTGTCTCGCTACGCGAGGAAGAGGACGCCAAGCTTCTTGTGGGAACAGTTGAGGAATTGGTAGAGAACAACCACTTCGACCCCTCTCTTGTAAAAGAGCAGAAGCCCGAGCAAAAAATGCCCACGTATGCGCAAAAAGCACCCGAAAAGGAACAAAAAGCCGTTGCTTCCGCGCCCCAAATCAAGGATGCAAAAAGACTGTTTGTGCGTGTTCCCGATGACCGCGGCGAGCTTTTTGCAAAGACGCGCAATCTACTTGAAATTTTGGAAGGCGATTTTCCGGCATTCTTCTTTTACGCCAACGAAAAACGCTATGAGACCACACCACTCGGCGTATCTTTGACACCATATCTTTTGGAGCAGCTTTATGCGCTCCTCGGTCGTGAGAACGTCATACTCAAATAAGGAGACCTATGATCAAATTCATTTTTTTAGACCTCGACGATACCATTCTTGATTTTCACCGCTCCGAAGCGGTGGCACTCGCCAAAACACTGCAATCGCTCAACGTTGACCCAACCGAAGCGGTGATTATGCGTTACAGCGAGATCAACCGCGCACATTGGCAGGCTTTGGAGCGCAAGGAGCTCACGCGTGAGCAGGTGCTTACGGGAAGATTTCAACAACTCTTTGAAGAGTTGGGGATGAACCTCTCTCCCAATGTAGCGCAAAGCCTTTACGAAAAGAACCTGAGCCAAGGTCACTTTTTTATTGACGGTGCTCCGCGACTTTTGATGACGCTCTCTCGTAAGTATGCACTTTATATTGCATCCAACGGTACAACGGTTGTGCAAAAAAGCCGCATTGCAAGCGCGGGTATTGCTCGCTATTTCAAGGGCATCTTTCTCTCGCAGGAGCTTGGTGCCGATAAGCCGCAGACGGAATTTTTTGAACGTGCCACAGGGCAAATTGAAGGGTACAATCCCGAGGAAAGTATTATCCTCGGTGATAGCATAACTTCGGATATTCAAGGTGGCATCAATGCTGGAATGCATACCTGTTGGTTTAATCCTCACCACCGGGATAGGAACGGCATTACGCCCGAATCTGAGATTGCCGACCTTGCCGAATTTGACACCGTTCTGCGAAAACTAAACGAACAGTAAAAATCTTTTGTCCTATGAGGAAAAGAAGAAAGAAGCACCGCAATGAGAGA
>JAZQKM010000207.1:0-2747 GCA_045542155.1 Eubacteriales bacterium | reverse complement strand
CACAATACATCGACACATATAGATATATAAATGTAATTGGAGGTAATTATGCAACAGGTATGGGATTTCATACAGAACCAAATCCTCGGTATGAAATGGCTGAATGAGCTGATAGGACGGCTTCTTTCTCTTTGCGGTCTTGATATTACAAGCCGTATCGGTGGCAGTATTCAGTTCTTCATCTACGACGTGATCAAGATATTCGTCCTTCTCGGCTTTCTGATCTTCGTCATATCCTACATTCAAAGCTATTTTCCACCCGAAAGAACAAAAAAGATACTCGGAAGATTTCACGGTATCGGCGCGAATATCATCGGTGCGTTACTCGGTACGGTCACGCCATTCTGCTCGTGTTCGTCTATTCCGCTGTTTATCGGATTTACAAGTGCAGGGCTTCCTCTTGGCGTTACGTTCTCCTTCCTCATTTCCTCTCCGATGGTCGATCTCGGAAGCCTTGTGCTTTTGATGAGCATTTTCGGATGGAAGGTCGCTGTTCTCTACGTTCTGTTCGGTCTTGTGATTGCCGTGCTTGGCGGTACGCTGATCGAAAAGCTCCATCTTGAAAATCAAGTCGAGGACTTTATCAGAAACGCAAAGAGCCTTGAAGTCGAGAGCGAAAAGCTCCGTTTCAAAGACCGTATCAAATATGCTTGGGAGCAGGTACTGTCCACCGCTAAAAAGGTGATGCCTTACGTTATCGTTGGTGTAGGCATCGGCGCACTTATCCATAATTGGATACCGGAGGAATGGATCGTTAAAGCACTTGGCGGCAATAACCCCTTTGGCGTTATCCTCGCCACAGTTGCAGGTGTTCCTATGTATGCGGATATTTTCGGCACGATACCGATTGCCGAAGCACTGCTTGCCAAAGGCGCACTTCTCGGCGTTGTCCTGTCCTTTATGATGGGCGTTACGACCTTGTCGCTCCCGTCTATCATTATGCTTCGCAAGGCGGTAAAGCCGAAATTGCTCGGCATATTTATCGCAATATGCACGATTGGAATTATCCTTGTGGGATATTTCTTTAATATCATTCAACCCTTGATCATCTGACGGAGGTAAAGATTATGGCAACAAAAACAAAGAAGCAGCCCGTGAAAAAGGATAATATGCTATGGCTAAAGATCCTCGTTCCCGTGCTGATCGTGGCGGCGATAGCAGTCATATTTATCGTAAAGAACGCATCCGAAGAAGATGCTCCCAACCTGCCCGACGAGCTGTTCGGTTTGAACGCAACCACCGAGATCGACTTTGCATCTCTTGCGGAGTACGGCTTGCCTGTCATCGTGGATTACGGTGCGGACTCGTGTATTCCTTGTAAGCAGATGGCTCCCGTCCTCAAAACGATGAATGCGGAAATGAAGGACAAGGCATTTATCAAGTTCGTGGATGTGTGGAAATACGGAAGCGCGGCAAATAACGTGCCGATTCAGATCATTCCGTCGCAAGTGTTCTTCAACGCCGACGGAACGCCCTACGTTCCGAGTGACAGTCTGAAAAAACAGATCGGCGGCTTTAAGCTCTATAACGGATTTACCGTTCACGAGGGCGGTCTGACCGAAGATGAAATGAGGGCGATCCTTTCAGAAATGGGGGTGAAATAAATGATTGACGCTTGGCTTTCGGAAATAGCCGAGGTCATAGTGAGTAACGTGTGGCTTGCGCCGGTGCTTGCATTGGTCGCAGGTGTGCTAACCTCGGTCACGCCTTGCTCACTTTCAAGTGTTCCGCTGATCATCGGTTACGTTGGCGGTGTGGGAGAAAAGAACACGAAAAAAGCCTTTTTTTACTCTGCCGTGTTCTCACTCGGAACAGCCTTGACCTTCGTGACGATGGGCATTATCGCAACCTCGGCAGGTAAGCTGATGGGAACTTCCTCTCCCCTGTGGTACATCATTCTCGGTGTGCTGATGGTACTGATGTCCTTGCAGACCTTCGGGATTTTCAATTTCATCCCCTCGGTAAACCTTGTGGGAAAGAATAAGCGCAAAGGTATGATCGGTGCATTTCTTGCAGGAATCCTCGGCGGTATCTTTTCCTCGCCTTGCTCTACGCCCGTATTGATAGCACTTCTCGCCATCGTTGCAGGTGAAGGAAATCTTTTGTGGGGCATTCTCTTGATGCTCCTATATTCCATCGGTCACAGCGCGCTCGTTATGGTGGCAGGCACGTCGGTCGGATTTGTCCGCAAGATCAACGAGAGCACAAGGTATAAGACCGTGGCGGCAGTTCTCAAATACGTAATGGGAGCAGCTATTCTGATCATCGGACTGTATATGTTCTGGTTAGCATTCTAAAAAAATTATTGGAGGTAAATATTATGGCACTCTTTGGAAGGAAGAAAAATGATAAGGTAAAGGCACCTGCTTGTGCTTGCAGCTGTGGTAAACTCTGCATCAAGGTTCTCGGCGCGGGTTGTGCGTCCTGTCACAAGCAATATGAAAACGCACAGGAAGCGGTCAAGAGCTTGGGGCTTGATGCCGAGGTCGAGTATATCACCGATCTTGCAAAGGTAATGGAATACGGCGTGATGAGCGTTCCTGCCGTAGTCGTGAACGATAAGGTCGTTTCGATGGGGAAGGTGTTGAAAGCAACCGAAATTGAAAATCTGCTTCATAAATTGGGATTCTGATATAGGGCAAGGGCTGACGAAATCAATCGTCAGCCCTCAAAATTTGCGTCGCAGTAATCAAAGAAAAAGCCAGCCGAAAAACTTAAACGGCGGTTCTCAAAGCAGAGAACCGCCG
>JAZQKM010000206.1:0-4209 GCA_045542155.1 Eubacteriales bacterium | reverse complement strand
TAAAGAACTGATGCATGATCCGATATTCCTTGCAGGAAAGTCGGAGATTGCTACAAAAGAAGATTTGCCTGTCGCACAGGACTTGCTTGATACGCTGATGGAGCACAGAGAAAGCTGTGTCGGCATGGCGGCGAATATGATTGGCGTGCGCAAACGCATTATCGCCTTTCTTGATGAGAGCGGACGAGCTCCTACGTATACCGTAATGCTCAATCCCGAGATTATCAAGAAGGACGGCGCGTACGATACCGAGGAAGGCTGTCTGTCGCTTCTCGGCGGCCCCCGTAAGTGCAAGCGTTATAAGACAATCAAGGTGCAGTATCAGACCTTGGAGATGCAAACACGCACGAAAAACTTCACCGGCTGGACAGCGCAGATCATTCAGCACGAGGTGAATCATTGTAACGGGATTTTGATTTGACAGAGGAAAAAACAATGAAAAAACTGATACCGATATTATTATCCGCTCTTCTGTTTACAGGCTGTGCGTCAACCAATAATCAAACCAACACCTACCGCAGCATCACTATGAACGAAGCTGTCACAATGATGGCGGAAGAGACCGATTATATCATCCTCGACGTGCGACGCCCGGATGAATTCGCCGCAGGGCATATTCCGAACGCCGTCAACGTGCCAAACGAAACCATCGGTACGGCAGAGATTCCCGAACTGCCCGACAAGAACCAACTCATTATGGTGTACTGCCGTAGCGGTCGACGTAGTAAAGAGGCATCCGAGAAGTTAGTCAAGCTGGGCTACACGAATATCGTGGAGTTCGGCGGGATTCTTGATTGGAAGGGCGAGACCGTTACGGGACAATCATAACACCGCAGTAGACAAAGAAAAAGCTATCCTAAAAACTTAAAACGGCGGTTCTCAAAGCAGAGACCCTCCGTCATTTTGCATAAAATTAAAATCGCAAAGTGCCGAAAACCCTTATGGCATATCGCTTTTTCGTGACAAATGTGGTCAAACATGTGGTCGCACACGATTTTGAGCCGATTTTAAGCAAAAAATAACGGACGTTTTCGAGGCGGTGCAAACACCAAAAAGCCCGTAAAATAAAGAGAATCGGAGGTTCTGTTGAACCTCCGATTTGGGTCGGATTGTTCATACCGGATGTAATTTAAGGCAAAGAGCCAAAGAGACCGAAACATATTCCAAAAGTTGCGCAAATGCTTGTGTTTACAAGGCAATCGTTCTTAGTGCCGTCACCCTCAACTTTTGTACCTTTATCTATATATTTCAATTCACTTTGGGAAATACTAATGGTAAATACAAAAATCGGAGGTATCTATGTTCAAACACGAAAAATTGTTATTTCATCCAGTAGAGGTGGAAAGACCGAATCCGCAGTATGCGGTTTTGCTACAGGAGCAGCTTGGCGGCGGAAACGGCGAATTGAAGGCGGCAATGCAGTATATGTCACAGAGTTTCAGAATCAAAGATCCCGAGATCAAGGATCTTTTCCTCGACATTGCCGCCGAGGAGCTGGGGCATATGGAGATGGTGGCACAGACCATCAATCTGCTCAACGGTCACGACGTGGACGCTACCAAGGTGCAGGCGGGCGAGGTACAGACTCACGTTCTGCTTGGTCTCAATCCCGGACTGATCAATTCCTCGGGATACTCTTGGACGGCGGATTACGTGACCGTTACGGGCGACCTGTGCGCTGACCTGCTCTCCAACATCGCGTCGGAGCAAAGAGCCAAGGTGGTTTACGAATATCTTTACCGTCAGATCGAGGACAAGAAGGTCAGAGAGACCATAGATTTTCTTCTTAACCGCGAGGAAGCGCACAATCAGATGTTCCGCGATGCCTTCAACAAGGTGCAGGAAACGGGATCGAACCGTGATTTCGGCACGACCAAGGCTGCAAAAATGTATTTCTCTATGTCGAATCCCGGACCGAACGCTTTTGCAACGGGCGAAACTCACGCGCCGTCTTTCAAGTAAATATTCGAAAAATCACCGTCAATGCCTTGGCGGTGATTTTTTATGAGCCTCAAAACTTGTGACACAGAAAGCAAAGAAAGCCAAATCGGTTGAAAAATTCATAGAAATATGATATAATAAAAAAAGATTTCTCGATATACTTTCTTGTTTGCTTCAGGAGATTCAAAATGGGATATGAATATATTGTTGTCACAATCGCCTCTGCCCTCGCGGGGATAGGCACGGGACTTATAGGACTGAGTGCGGCGACCGCTATGGTGCCGCTTTTGATCGTTTTGTGCCCCACGTTTGGCGGAGAGCACGGAGCGTATATGGCAACGGCAATCGCGCTCGCAAGCGATATTCTCGGCTCCGCAGTTACAACGGGAGTGTATGCAAAAAATAAAAAAATAGACCTTCGCCACGGTTGGCTGATGGCGGCTTGCATCATCGGTATGTGCACCGTTGGCTCGATCGCCGCTTATTTTACGCATCAAAGCGTGCTTGGCGGATTTTCTCTCATTCTTTGCGTTGCTATCGGTATCCGCTTCCTGGTCAGCCCCGATTCCAAGGAGCGTCCCGAAAAGGACGGTAAGGTAAAGCTTACGGCAAAGGAGATCGCCGTGTCTTTGTTCTTTGGACTTACCATCGGCTTTGGCACGGGCTTCTTCGGCACGGGCGGCGGTATGATGATGCTGATCGTATTTACCGCAATGCTCGGCTACGACCGAAAGACTGCCGTCGGAACTTCCACCTTTATTATGACGTTCACAGCTCTGATCGCTTCGGTAAGCCACATACTCATTGAGCCGACGATCATTTTGGAATGTTGGAATTTCTTACTGATCGCCATCGCGGTCGCTACCTTCTTTTCACTTGTCAGCGCGAAGTTTGCCAATCGTGTCAACGGTAAGGTCGTCGGCTACGTAACCGGCGCGATCCTGCTCGTCCTCGGTCTTTCTATGATCGCGATCAATAATCTGGATAAGATCGATACAGTCCTTTTACTTGAATATCTGAAGGTTCTGGGTATTTACGTAGGATATATCGTTGCACTTGCCGCAGTGCTGATCGCGGTCCGCTTTACAACCAGGGTGCCCGATTACGTATTCAGAAAGCTTCTTCATTTCGTTGCGTTCACATCCATTCTTCCGCTCGTCCTTTCCACGGATATCTGGTGGATCGCCGTCGCGGTTGAGGTTCTGTTTTTGATCCTCGTTATTGCCGCGCTGAAATTTTTCGAGCATTTCTCATTCTATGGAAAGCTGTTTGTGGAAAAGGGAAAGCACGAGGTGATATTCAGTTTCATCGGACTATTCGGGCTTATGACGGCATTGATCGCGATCTTCTGGGGAATCTTTGGCAGAGATCATCTCTATATAGCGGTCGGCGCGATCATGGCTTGGGGACCGGGAGATGCGGTTGCCGCCATTGTCGGAAAGAATATGGGCAAGCATAAGCTTCAAGGTAAGCATATCGAGGGAACAAAATCCCTCGAGGGCAGTATAGGTATGGCAATTACGTCATTTCTGAGCCTTTTGCCCGTGCTTCTCTTTATGTCCGCGCTTCCTTGGTACGTATCGCTTATCTTTGCTTTGGTAATTGCGCCGATCGCGTCGCTTACCGAGCTTTTCACCAAGGGCGGATGGGATACCGTCACGGTTCCTGCGGCAGTATCGCTGATCCTCTGTCTGTCTATGCTGTGGGGGTAAAAGTTTATGGCTGAATACCATGGCGGCACTTGCGGAGAGAATCGCGTTTATGAAACGCGTTTATGAAAAAGGTTCTTGAGAGAGATAAATAAAAAACTATATTTGATCGATAGAAAACTGTCATTGAATACTTTTTTCTTTTGTTACAAAGATTTTTCGATATTATAACTCCGGAAAAATGGTTTGTCAAGTGTTATTTTTTGATACGCTGTAACCAAAGAAAAAGACCGCAGGCCTGGTATTTGAAAATGCTTAGATCTCTGAAAAATTTGTATGAGGAATTTAGAACCGATGATTCTATACATATTTCTCAAAGCATGAAAAATAAAGCGATGTTCGTTGTATAGTTCGGTTTGAATAGTGAGATAATGATAGGTTCAGCAGATTGCGAAAAACTGGAGCTCGCATTACTCAGCATGAGCGATATTGATGTTTGTGAATATTAAGGACAAAGGGCAGAGAAAAATGAGTGAAAACGATGGAACATATAAGGCACTTTTGTTGAGCTATAACAAGTTAAAAGAGGAAAACGAACTTTTGAAAGCGGAGGTCGTAG
>JAZQKM010000205.1:0-7973 GCA_045542155.1 Eubacteriales bacterium | reverse complement strand
GCCACACAGTTGCCAAAAATGCGCACCTCAGCATCGCGCAGCTTGGGGGTTTCGGTTGGCATATAGGAGTTATACCACTCCAAATTTTCATCGTACCGCTTTTTCAAATATCCGCTCAAAAGCTGGTTGCGCACCTCTTGGGCTTTTCCTTCTTCCACCTCAAAAATGCCGAACTCATCAAGGTCGTTGGTGTTTTGTGCATAGTAAACGTAGCTTTCCTTCACCGCTTCGGGAACGGTAATATATTCCTGGATAAAGTCTTGACCGTTATCGATCCAACGGCTCTCGGTTGGCATTTTTTCGCACAACGCGTCGGCAATTTCTTTGGCATCGATATCCTTTTGATAGGTTTCCTTTTGACAAGCAGTCGCAATGAGCGCAACTACCGCAAGCGCTGTGCACGCAACTGTTTTGAATACTTCTTTCATCGTTTTTCCTCCTTTTTTATGAGTCTGCTTTGCTGATAGATTGGCACAAAAACGTCAAAATGATACGGTACGCCTCATTTGTGAGATGGATACCGTCACCAATATCATAATTGGAAAGCAAAGCACCGCTCTCATCCGCGAGGAGCGCGGCAGTGTTGATATAATCGACTTTTTCGTACTCTTTTGAAAGAGAGGAAATATGCGTATTGAGAACTTCAATTTGCCTGTTTAATTCCTCTTTGGAAAGAGAAAAGCAATCGTTTTTTCCAACAGGATAGACAGACTGCAAAAGGATTTTTGTGTTGGGAGAACGTGCCAAAATTCCCTCTATCAACGCGCGGTAGTTGCGCAAAAAGGCGCCCGTATCGCGGCTCCAACGCGTGATGCCATTGAGCCCAAAGGAGAGCACCAACACGCGCGGTTGTGCCCTCTCCATAGCCTCACCAAAGGAGATCTTCTCACCCTCGTAAAAGACGGGCGAGGATAGGATGCGCATATCCAAATACCGCGTGCCGCTCTCATCGCGCAGGACTTTTGAGCGATACTCATCACTATCGAGAACGCCACCCGCACGCGCAAGATGTGCCGTGGTTGATTCGCCAAAAAAACAGACGCCCGAAAGAGCGTCTTCTTGCGTTTTTGATAAAACGAAAGGCTCCCCACTTTCGGCTTGGGCAGGTACTGTCAATGCACAAAGCAGCAAACAAACAGTAAAGAGTTTTAACCAAGTCTTCATAAGGGAGCCTTCCTTTGCATCAGTCCTCTTCCACTACGCGTTTCCAACGTACTTGGAAGATATGTACCAGTGCGAAAAGAATCCAATAAATAACCGAGAGCAACACGAGCATCAAAAGCACGAAAACGCCCGACGATACGCTGCCTGCCGGCAGGAGCATAAACAAAAGGAACGAGATAACCGAGATAAGGTAGTGCGACAGGATGCGAGACCAACGCGGCAGTTTGCTACTGTATAACATCCCCGCCCCCGACATCGAAAGTCCAAATGGGAAAATGAGCAAAAAGGATGTAGACGAAATGACGTGCGTTGCATTTTTGGAAAGTGCCAAATCGATGATAAGAAATATGATTGAAACGGCAGCGTACCATACGCAACCGCCAACAAACCATTGTTTGATTTTTGTGAAAGTCTTCATAACCGTCTCCTAAATTCGAGGTGCTTTTATTATACCACGCTTTCGCGCCGATTTTTCAAAAAAACAAAAATGTTTACAATTTTCTTTGAGAAAGAAGAATTTGTAAGAAAAGCCGCAGTTCGTTTGAAACGTGTCTTTCACTGCTTTAATTTCTGAAAACGCTCCATCACCCTGACAAGCTTTGGTCTATTGTAACGTTGCAATATCACAAACAAAGAATCAAACAGCATTGCCAAAACGGATGTAACAATCATTGCTGCAGCTCCACCTAAAAACGGTATTGAAGCGATTGGCAAAAGGCTGAATACCATAATAACCTCGTGAACAATTTCTGCTTGACAAGTGGCACCTATGATTTCCTTGACTGTTTTTTGGCTTGCATCAAACGTATCGGGATCGTACGTCGGGATATATTTTTTCCACTTTCGCACACGCATCATTTTGTAAAGCTCTCGCTCGAAGCCTTTTTCGCGAAACCATACGTTTTTATAGTTGGCTTGGTTTTTCATAACGGAATTCACAACAGTGCCAACGGCAAGTCTCATTGCAAAATGATAAAAAGTAATGCCGACCGTAACGGTAACGGCCTCGACAATAGCGTTTTTTGTCACAATGAAAACAGGCAAGAGTATTGCAAATGCAATTAGCAAGAAAACAGTTATCAAAATCATTTTGTTTTTCATTGCTTCATCCTCACAATTTTTTGCAAATTAGAATTTGTTTAACTATTCTCTGAAATCCACTTCTTTGCCCAAGCAAATAAGATTTCGGACGTTGAAATAAAATCAACCGTTCCGCCTTTTTTCAAACTTAAAAATGTATTGATAATAACTTGTTCATCAGGTCTTGCAACCGTAAGCAATTCTTCTTGACGCTTGATATAGGTTCCCCTCTCTAAAAAGACGATTGCCTGCACTACAAAAGAAGCCGATTTATAAAGACCGCGCAAAACATCCTCGCTCTTTTCGTGTAGCATATTGTGAACACATCCGTGATAGATGTTGCAAGCACCAATCTTGATCGCTCTTTTTACAGCACCTTCATCAATAACCGCCATCACCTCGTCAAGGCTGCCTTTGATTGGTGTTGTATCATAGCAAAATTGGAACAAGTCGGTTACTTCCCAATTCACAATTTCCTTTTTGCCCGAAAGAAAACCGCAAATCAGTTCTCTGTTGGAAAGGGTATCCAACATTGTGCTATAGGTTTGGATATCTGTAGCGGATAATTCATCCAAAATAACAACCACATCAATATCGCTTGTTTCTGTTGCCTCGCCGCGACTGTAACTCCCCTGCAAGCCAACAAACCATACGCGATTTTTGAAAATTTCATTTAATGTCTGCAAGAAGTTCTGCATCCAAATAGTAATGTCTATCATTTTAGTCGCTCCGTTAAATTCGTATTTGTTTCATTTATTATACCACATATCTTGACAAAAGTAAATAGGACGGTTGAAATTCACTCAAACCGTCCCATTTTTTAAGCTCTATACTTCTTCCCTTGCCAAGAATCTCTTGCAAAAAGTAGCTTGTCGATATCATTGATAACCGTTGTTTTTTTGCGGCTCCAAAGAGGCGCGAGCAGGTCGTCTGCCATTCCGTCTCCCGTCAGACGCGCGATAACGATATCAGGCGGCAGAATTTCGAGTGCATCGGCTACAAGTCGAATATAACGTTCCCTTTCCAAAGGCGTATATGAACCGCTCTCGTACAGCTTGGCAAGCCGCGTGTGCTTGAGAACGTGCAACAAATGAATTTTGACTTGGTCGGGATGCAGTTCGGCAACGTTACGCACAGTTTGCATCATCGTTTGGTCGTCCTCTTCGGGGAGACCCAAAATGATGTGCACACAAATGTTTATCTTCTCGCTTGCGGCACGCAATTTATAGAAGCCGCGGCAAAAGGCTGAAAAATCGTGCCCGCGGTTGATGCGCGCGGCGCTCTCATCGTTTGAGGTTTGGAGTCCAAGTTCAACTGTCAGCGCGGTGCGCTCGGCGAGGGTTGCGAGGTATTCGACAACGTCATCCTCAAGGCAGTCGGCGCGGGTAGCGATGTTGAGACCTACAATTCCCTCTTGCGAAAGTGCTTCCTCGAATTTTTCCTTCAAAAAAGATAGGGGTGCATAAGTGTTGGTGTGGGCTTGGAAATAAGCGATGCAGTTTTTGACGTCCCACTTGTGGGCGTAATTTTCTTTTTGCTTCCCTATTTGTTCCCTTACCGAAAGAGTTGCTTCTGGAGCGAAATCACCGCTCCCCCGCCCCGAGCAGTAAATGCAACCGCCCGTGGCACATTTGCCGTCGATGTTGGGGCAAGTGAGTCCTATATCAAGTGGGAGCTTGGCGCATTTTGCACCGAGGGTATGGCGCAGATAATAGTCGTATGTGTAATAGCGTTTGTTGCTATCACTGTGTGGGAATGGATTGCGTGATGCCTGCGTCATAGGATACTCCTTTCTGTTCGATAAAAATGCGGATCGCAGAATCCCGTTTGGGTGCGATCCGCTCGGCACTATGCTCCTTGTTCCTCGGTGAGTTTTTCGAGGGCTGCTATACGTGCACAAAGGGTGAGAATACACATAGCCGCCTTCAAATTTTCAAGATCGGGATAGGTAGGAGCAATACGAATATTGCTGTCTTTGGGGTCGAGGCGGTAAGGGTATGTCGCTCCGACGTTGGTCATGGTAACACCCGCCTCTTTGCAGAGCGCCCAGGTGCGCTTTGCCGTTCCGGGAAGGACGAACAGGCTGATAAAATATCCGCCCAAGGGGCGCGTCCAATGTGCGATGCCTGCGGGAATCAAGTCGCGCTCAAGAATCTCGTGGGTGAGGTCAAACTTGGGGCGCAGCTTTTCTGCCAGCATTTGCATATGGGCGTGAATGTTTTCAGCATTTTTAAAGTAACGCACGTGGCGGAGCTGATTGAGCTTATCAAAGCCGATGGTCTGTGCGGCGAGGATAGGCAGAATTTGTGCAAGGTTTTCTTTCGATGCCGCCATTACAGCCACACCTGCACCCGGGAAGGTGATCTTCGATGTGGATGCAAAGAAGAAAGGACGGTTGGGGTTGCCTGCCGCCGTGCAAGCTTCAAAAATATCGGCAAGCGTATCGTGGCGGTCGGGATACAGGTCGTGCACCGCATAGGCATTATCCCAAAAGATGCGGAAATCAGGCGCAGCGGTCTTCATAGAAGCCAAGCGTGCAACCGTCTCGTCGGAATAGGTAATGCCATCGGGATTGGAATACTTGGGAATGCACCACATACCTTTGATAGATGCATCGGATGCCACAAGTGCTTCAACCGTATCCATATCGGGACCGGTGGGAGTCATATCAACGGCAATCATTTTGATGCCAATTGACTCGCAAATACCAAAATGACGGTCATAACCGGGAGAAGGACACAGGAAGGTAATCTTCTCTTCGCGGCACCACGGGCGAGGACTGTCGCACACGCCGTAAACCATAGCGCGCATCACTTGGTCATACATCAAATTCAGCGAGGAGTTACCCGCTACAATAAGGTTCTCCACAGGAATATTCAACAAATCCGAAAACAGCTTCTTTGCCTCGGGAATACCGGTCAAAAGTCCGTAGTTACGGCAGTCGACACCGTCCTCTGTGTAGCAATCAACACTCGAATCCATACTGTCGAACAGGTCGTTCATCAAGTCAAGCTGATCGGGGCTCGGCTTGCCGCGCGAGAGGTCGAGCGAGAGACCTTTTGCCTTCTCTTTTTCGTATTCGCTTCTAAGTTTTCGCAGTTGTGCCAGCTGTTCGGCACGACTCATTTGTGAGAATTTCATCATCAATCTCCAATACTTTTTTGTTATCTGCTATAGTATATCACAACTCATAGCAAAATGCAATAGGTTTTTGCAAGATTTTTGATGTTTTTCTGCAAAATTTTCGCATTATTTTAATTTTTTCCAAAAAATCCGTAATATTTCTGCAAGTTCGGTGGCGTTTCTTGCAATAGTTGCGGGTTTTGACCAGTGAGCATCCCACTCGTCGTTCCCCTTTTCGGCCCCCCACGAATCGTCGACGAGAACCACGACACCGCGGTCATCATCGCGGCGAATGACACGCCCTGCCGCCTGCAAAACGCGGCTATATCCGGGGTAGCGGTAGGCATAATCAAATCCCGATCCGCGCGTGTTTTCGTAGTATTCCGACAGGATGTTCCCCTCGTTAGAGATACCCGGTAGTCCCGTCCCCACAACAATGGCACCGATGAGGTGTCTGCCGGGCAGATCCACGCCCTCGGAGAAAGAGCCACCAAGCACGCAAAAGCCGATGCGAAGATTAGAGTCCTCTTTGAAAGCCTCCAAAAACTGCTCTCGCTCGGGGGCGGTCATTCCCCGCTTTTGCACCACGGTTGTGACCTGCGGATACTTTTTGGAGAACAACTCCCAAACCTTATTCATATAGTCGTAGGACGGAAAATAAACAATATAATTGCCTGCCTTGGCAGAAGCCGTTGCGGCGATGACGTCCACAAGCTTTTTGTAGGAGCGCGGACGGTCCTCAAGCTTTGTACTGATGGTATTAACGGTGCAAAGCGCAAAATTTTCGGGGTCAAAGGGAGACTTTAAATGTAGAATTGTAGAATGCTTGGAAGAACCGCCCTTGCCTCCGCCGAGCACGTCGGCATAGTAGGACATTGGCACCATAGTTGCCGAGAAGAATACACATCCGTGTAAGCGGCGCAGACGCTCGTCAAGTGCTTGCGAGGGATCAAGGCAGATGAGACGGACAGTGAGTTCTTCCCCCTCTACCTCAACAAAGGTAACGTGTGTTTTATCATAAATTTCGGAAATGGTCTCTACACGGCGCAATGCGCCGGAAAGTGTCCACACCTCGCTCTCGCCGATTTCCCCTTGGTGCGTACGCAACCAAGCATCAAGAACAGGACGCAATTTTCTGACTGAGGAATGGAAGGATTCCATTGCTCCGTGATTGAGGTCGTATCCGCGCTCAACGCCTTCCCCATCGGTTTGTAGGGTGTCGCGGCAGAGCGTGCGGTAACTTTGCATCAATTCTAAAATATTGTGTAAGTGGTCGCGCAAGCCGCTCTCCGGCGGCAAGACCTCGAGGGCAGGATAGAAATCGCTGCATTTGAGAGATGCCGAGAACATTGTACGTGCTCTGTCGGGCAGGTTGTGCGCCTCGTCAACAAGAACGGCATATTTGCCCGCGGGAATATCCTCGCCAAAGTAGCGATGCAGGTGCACTTGGGGGTCGAAAACGTAATTATAATCGCAAATAATAACGTCGCAGAACTCCGAAAGCTCGAGCTGCAATTCATAAGGGCAAATGTTATATTTGGCGGCAATTTCTTCAACGACGGCGCGGCTGTATCCGCTCTGTCTCTTCAAAATTTCGCAAATTGCCAAAGGTGCACGCTCATAAAAATCGCGTGCGCGCGGACAGTCCTGCGGATTGCAGTGGCGAGAGATGCCTGCGGAATCTTCCTTTGCCTCTTTATTGACGCAGACCTGCTCGCGTGCCGTCAGCACGACGGTGCGATGGCGAGAGCCTGCCTCGAACAGTTGAGCGGATGCAGCGTATGCCTCGCGGCGCGTAGCCGCCTTTGCGGTGAGGTAAAAGACCTTTTCGCACTTTCCCTCGCCCAAAGCACGCAGGGCGGGATAAAGCGTAGAGACCGTCTTGCCAATCCCCGTAGGGGCATCAACAAACAGTCGCTTGCTTGTTTTGATGGCGCGGTAGCACGCGCGAATGAGGTCATCCTGCCCCGCTCTGACAGAAGAGAACGGAAATTTTCCGCCTGCAATGGCAGGAAGCAAAACCGTTTGGCGTTCCTCTAAAATTCTTGCGCGGTATTCCACGCGCGAAAGAAGATCGGCATAAAACTCTGCCAATTCTTCGGCAGTGTGCTCCTCTTCGATGTATCGAATTTCGCCATCGTCTATGCGGTAATAGGTCAGGCGAATTTGTATTCTATGTAAATTTTTCGCGCGGCACAAAAAGTGCGCGTAGCACTTGACCTGCGCAAAATGGATAGGCGCGGGGGGCATTGAAAAGGCAAAACCGCTCACAGTTTTGATCTCGTCAACGATGTAAGGCTCCCCTGCAATCACACCGTCAGCTCTTCCCTCGACCTCAAAGGTAAGACCGTGGAATTGCTCGGCGTGTACCATTGTCACCTCGGCTTGATAATTCGCTCCCGCCGCGGCTTGCAATCTGCGGTGCACTTTTGCGCCCAAAACCGCGCGCAAAAAAGAAGGCCTGCCGCCACCCGTCCCCGGTCGCAGATCCAAGTCTCCGCCCGAATACGCCATCTCACACAGCTCGCGCACCGACATCTCAACGCACGCGCGTTCAATATTATATTTCATTGGCATAGCCTCCTTTCGTAAGGGATGCGATTTTT
>JAZQKM010000204.1:0-5769 GCA_045542155.1 Eubacteriales bacterium | reverse complement strand
GGACGTCGACCCCTACAAAAGTTGTTTTTGAATCACTCGCGTAAATAAGTTTGCAATTCTTTCAAAACCAAAAACGCGTGAAGTGTTGGGTTTCTTGTAGGGGACGACGTCCTCGGCGTCCCGCGTTTTTTAACGCATATTGCTAAATAATCCCTCTGTTTGTCGTTCTGTGGCGGGCGTTTGTTTTCTTAGGTCCCCATTTTCTTTGATTTTTTGCTCGAATTCAGGGAAACAAAACAAATAGTGGTCACATTCGTCGCAACAACACGCAAAGCCCTGCTCTCCGTTACCAAGGCAAACGGCAGGCTCTCCGGGTATAAGTTCTACGCCGGTAATATCGATTACCCTTTTTGGAATATTTTCGCTCATATATCCCCCATCAACATACAAAAAGTGCGACAACCGAAGTTGCCGCACCGAAAAACGCAAACTCCAATTGTCGCCAAACAATCTCTCAATAGTATAGGTTCACTATAAAACCAAGAAGGAGACGCGTTTTTACCAAAAACGTATTCTCTTGGTTTTACAATAAAAAAGGATATAGTTATCCCGTAACAAAAAACCTATACCTGTAAATATTAAGATTGTTTGGCACAATTATTATATCACATTTTTTTCGGTTTGTAAATATGTTTTGTAAAGTTTCATAATATTACTTTTCGGAAGAGAGAAAAAGGCTCCCTTGCGTAAAGGGAGCTTTTTTTCGCAACCGATACTTCGTTTGCTTTTTCGGGATGCCGAGGACGTCATCCCCTACAAGAGATTTTAATCTTTCTTTGTAGGGGCGATTCACGAATCGCCCGTTTTTTACACACGGTTTGCGTTCGTTCTCGGCGGGAGACGAGCCCCCGCCCTACAAACGAAATCTTACTTCATCCTAGATGGCTTTCTTACAATACCGTTTTATTTTTGAAAAATCAATTTTTCTTTACCGATGAAATCGCCCATTCCGCGCGGCCGAGTGTCAAGGTCGCTCCAAGTGCCTCTCCCGTTAGCGCGTTTACGCACTTGGCGGGAATGTGGAAGCTGCGTTCCTCGCCCACGTTTGCAAGAACCAAGATGCGTTCACCATCGCTCGCTCTTTCGAAAACAAAAGAGGTCGCATCGTGCTCGACAAAGCGGAACTCGCCATCCCTCAGTGCGGGGTGCTCTTGGCGCAATTTTCCGAGCGTGCGATAGTGAGAAAGCAGGTCGGCATCCTCTCTGCCCCACGGGAACGGCTTGCGACAGAAGGGGTCACCGTAGCCCTCGACGCCTGCCTCGTCGCCGTAATAGATTGACGGCACGCCAAACACCGTAAACTGCAATACAGATGCCAATTTGAGGAGCGTGAGCGCGTTTTCGCGTTCTTTTTGGGTTAGTGTCAGGTGCGCGAGGGTATCGTTGGAAAGACACTCTCCTTTGCCGCCATCCCCCAACAAGGTAAGGATGCGTGCGGTATCGTGTGTGCCCAAAAGGTTCATCAGGCTGTGCGAAACTGTGCGCGGATAGGATGCGTAAATTTCGGTGAGGATGTGATAAAAGGTCTCGGCATCTCCGTCGCGCAAAAGCGCGAGAACGGCATTGCGGAAGGGATAGTTCATTACGCTATCGAGCTGGTCGCCCGAAAGATAACGTCGGCGGTTGCCATAGGCCACCTTGTCGGCGGCATTTTCCCACACCTCGCCTATGTTAAGCCCGTCGCCTTTTGTATTTTTCTTCACCACGTGGCGCAATTCGTCAAGAAATTCATCCGAAAGCTCGTCGGCAACGTCAAGTCGCCAACCGTCTACTCCGCGCTCTGTCCACCGCGCGAGGACGCCGTCCTCGCCCGTAAAATAGTGGCGGCATTTTTCGTTTGTGTGGTCGAGGCGCGGCAGAATTTTGATATTCCACCAGCACTCATAGTCATCGGGAAAATCGCGGAAGCGATACCATTTTGCATAGCGCGATTTTGGGGATTGGTAAGCGCCAACGGTTTTGTAATTACCGCGGCGGTTGAAGTAGCGGCTATCGTCACCCGTATGATTGAAAACGCCGTCAAGAATAATTTTCATTCCCCTTGCGTGCGCTTCGCGGATGAGTTCGGCAAAGGCCTCCTCTCCACCGAGAAAGGCGTCTATCTTTTCGTAGTCGCCCGTATCGTAGCGGTGGTTGGAGTATGCCTCGAAAATGGGCGAAAGATAAAGCACCGTAACGCCCAAGGACTGTAAATAATTGAGTTTTTCAATCACGCCCCACAGATTTCCGCCAAAAAAGACGTTGTTGGAGATGGGGTCTCCGTTCTTGCGTGGGTACTGTGGAATGCCGTTTTGCCAATCGGGATTGATAACGGCATCGCGATTGGGCGTGACCTTCCCTTCCCCTATGCAAAAGCGGTCGAGGAAGATGTGATACATCACGCCGCCCGCAAACCAAGAGGGTGTGGAAAACTCGTTTTTATAGACCAACAGGCGAAAGCGACTGCCGCTCTCGCGCTCAAACGTAACGTCCACATTGTTGGGCGTGTGCGAAAAAAGCGTATCCCATCCGCGAACCAAGAGCAGCTCGTAATAGAAAAGTCCGCTCTCATTCTTTCCGCAAAGCACGGCGGTATCCAAAGAGAGGGTGTAAAAATCGACACCGTTTTGCGTTTTGGAAAAAGTTAGAGGAATATCGCGATAGTCCTCGCCATCGGGCGCGATTCGGCAAACAACGGCTGCCGCGCCCCAAGCGCGAGAAAGAGACAAACAAAGCGTGAGCTTTGTTCCCTTTGGTTGCGCCCCGGGCGTCAGAGTTTTATGACCGTCCACCTCCCACCACAGGTGAGGAAGCGCGGTGTTTTCGATTTGTTCGTGTAATCGAATCAGCATAATTTCATAGCCGTTGTGGGGAAAACCAATGTCGGTCTCCCCCACAGCCTTTCAAAAAGGTTTATTTTACTTTTTTCAATCCCCAAATGCGGTCGGCGTACTCCTCGATGGAGCGGTCGGCGGCAAATTTGCCTGCTGCCGCAACGTTGAGCAGTGACATACGGTTCCAAGCATCCTTGTTTGCGTATGCTTCAATCATCGCCTTGTGCGTTTGATAGTAGGATTCAAAATCTGCCAAGCACATATAGGGGTCTGCCACGCCGTGGCCGTTGTTGAGAAGATATGCGGCGATATCGGCAAAGGATTCGCCCGCAAAGCCTGTGGTAAGATATTTGACGATGCGAATGAGTCGCTCGTTGGAAATATAATAATTTGCAGCACTGTATCCGCTCATCCAAAGCTGTTCCACCTCTGCGGCGGTCAAGCCGAAGATAAAGATGTTCTCTTTGCCAACAGCCTCTTGCATTTCAACGTTTGCTCCGTCAAGCGTACCGATTGTGAGGGCTCCGTTGATCATCAGCTTCATACAACCCGTACCGCTCGCCTCTTTGCCGGCAAGTGATATCTGTTCGCTGATTTCTGCCGAGGGAATGAGTGCCTCTGCCATACTGACGCTGTAATTTTCGAGGAAGACAACGTTGAGCTTTTCCTTGATCTTTGGGTTTTGGTCGATATCCTTGCTAATCATGCAAAGCAGCTTGATGATGCGCTTTGCCATATCGTAGCCGGGCGCGGCTTTGGCTCCAAAAATAAAGGTTTGCGGTTGCATTTCAAGGTCGGGATTTTCTTTGAGGTCGAGATACAGACCTATGATATTGAGCGCGTTGAGAAGCTGTCTCTTATACTCGTGCAAACGTTTGATCTGTACGTCAAAAACAGAGTGCGTATCGATAATTTTTCCGGTTTTCTCTTTTGCCATTTTTGCAAAGCGCACTTTGTTTTCGTGCTTGATGGCACGCACGCGCTCGCGCACGGATGCGTCATCGGCAAACTTGGCAAAGTCGGAAAGAGATTCGGGACGGTGACGGTAGTCGGTGCCGATGCACTCGTCAAGGAGCTCCGCCAAGCCGGGGTTGGAATAGCACAGCCAGCGGCGGTGTGCCACACCGTTGGTAACGTTATCGAATTTGTAGGGGTAAAGCTTATAAAAATCCTTAAACGTGGAGTCTTTGAGAATGTTGGAATGAAGCTCGGAAACACCGTTGACCGAGCGCGAGCCAATAACGGACAGGTTCGCCATTCTCACCTGTCCGTAACCGACAACGCTCATTGCAGAGATGCGGTTCCAGTTACCGGGAAAGGCGTTCCACGCTTCTTGACAGAAGCGCTCGTTGATTTCCTTAACGATCATATAGATGCGCGGCAGCTTGAGGCGGAAGAGGTCCTCGTTCCAAGACTCAAGCGCCTCGGGCATAACCGTATGATTGGTGTAAGAAACGGTACGTGTGACGATATCCCACGCCTTTTCCCAAGAGAAGAAATACTCGTCGATGAGAATACGCATCAATTCGGGAATACAAAGTGCGGGGTGGGTATCGTTGATGTGAATTGCCACTTTTTCGGGCAGGTTATCGAGCTTTCCGTAAACCGCCATGTGGTCGCGAATGATGCTTTGAACGGATGCGGAAACCAAGAAATACTGTTGCGACAGACGGAGCAATTTTCCCTCGGTGTGATTATCCGAGGGATAGAGCACCTTGGAAATGATTTCGGCATTTGTGCTCTGCTCCACCGCTTGTGTGTATTGCCCTTGGGTAAAGAGGCGCATATCGAATTTTTGAATGTTTCTCGCTCTCCAAAGGCGGAGCTGGCTGACAGCCGAGCTATCCGCGCCCGAGATCATCATAGCGTAAGGAACCGCCTCAATTTCTTCGGCATCCTCGTAAAGAATCTCACAGTGACCGTCAAGCTTCCATTCCTCACGCACACGTCCGCCAAAGCGAACCTTGTAGGTGCGGTCGGTACGGGGAACGAGCCAAACCTCGCCGCCCGGCAACCACACGTCGGGCGTTTCTACTTGAATACCGTCTACAATCATTTGCTTGAACAGGCCGTATTCATAGCAGATGGAAAAGCCTGTGGCAGGGTAATCGAGCGAGGAAAGAGAATCCATAAAGCAGGCGGCAAGACGACCAAGGCCACCGTTGCCAAGTCCTGCGTCGGGTTCACATTCGTAAAGGTCTTCCAGATTGAAGCCGAGCTTTTTAAGCGCTTTTTCGTATGCGGTTGCAAGACCGAGGTTGTGAAGATTGGTTTTGAGCGAGCGGCCGAGCAAGAACTCCATACACATATAGTAGACGCGCTTTGCCCCTGCCTCGTTGACCTTTTTCTTGTAGGCGGAGCGTTTGTCGCTGAGAATATTCTTGACGGTGATCGCGGTAGCCTTATACATTTGGTCGCGCGATGCTTCCTTTGCACTGCATCCGAAATGGCGTTGCAGAACGCCCTCGATAAGTTGCTTGACTTCGGTACTGTTGGGGGTATAGTTCATTCGTTGAGCCTCCGTGGGGTATCCGTTTGGAATTTAGGGTTTCAATTCTATATACGCGAGATTTTTTGCGTGATTTTGGTAAATTGGTATCTTGACAGCCTCCCTCTCAGGGGGAGGTGGCACGCGAAAGCGTGACGGAGAGGGCTGTTTTATAGAGCCCCCTCTCAGTCGCCTCGCGTCGACAGCTCTCCCCAAGGAGAGCCTTTTTGATAATTTGCCTTCGTTAAAAAACTGTTTTTTATTAACCGTTGTGTTAAAATGCAATTTTACACTTCTCTGTACATCTGCAAATATTGTTGGGCGGATGTGTTCCAAGAGAAGTCGGTTGTCATAATTTTGCGCACGAGCTTTTTGCGCAAGGGAGCGTCATTCCAAAGCGCGATGGCTGCCTCGGTTCTCTCTTTGAGTTCCTCGGAGCTGTAATTTGCAAAGGTAAAGCCGTTGCCC
>JAZQKM010000203.1:0-12745 GCA_045542155.1 Eubacteriales bacterium | reverse complement strand
GTTGTTTCGGATTCTATCTCTTCGATTTCTTCGATTTCTTCGATTTCCTCGATTTCCTCGACTTCTGCGATTTCTTTGATTTCCTCGACTTCCTCGACTTCTTCGATTTCCTCGATTTCTTCGGGTTCCTCGATTTCTTCGGGTTCCTCGACTTCTTCAATTTCCTCGACTTCTTCGATTTCTTCGATTTCTTCGGGTTCCTCGATTTCTTCGGGTTCCTCGACTTCTTCAATTTCCTCGACTTCTTCGACTTTCTCGGCTTCTTCGGGTTCCTCGACTTCTTCGGGTTCCTCGACTTCTTCGACTTCCTCGACTTCTTCGACTTCTTCGATTTCTTCGATTTCTTCGATTTCTTCAATTACTTCGCTCATAGGCATTGTCTCGGCAAGGTCCAATTCTTCGGGACTTGATACCGCTGCTTCGAGATTCTGTTCAAGGTCTTGCGGCTTGTTATCTTCCACTTTTGAAGCCCTTCCTTTTTGTCGTTTTCTGTTTTATTATAGCATAATATAGTATAGGATGTCAAGACAAAAAAATAAAGCAACCCGATTGGGTTGCTTTATTGGAGCTGGTAATCAGAATCGAACTGATGACCTCGTCATTACCAATGACGTGCTCTACCGACTGAGCCATACCAGCGTCTTGCGACTTTGTTATTATACCAAATTCAAACGCATTTGTCAAGCCCTTTTTCAAAAATATTTTTCTTTTTTCTTTTTTTCGTGTTTTTATGACTTTTTTGGTCTTTATTTTATAAAGACGGGCAAGCAACCGCGGCTGCTTGCCCGTCTGTTTTTATTTAGTCGTCCGATTTTTCATCATCGTTTTCGTTATCTTCTTCGTCCTCATCAACCTGCGGGATCACTTCAACAGAGATCTCATGCGTCATTTGCTCATCAGCCGCCGTTACCTCTATATGCAGGTTAGCATAATCGAACGCAAAACCGATTTCGGGAATATTGCCGCACACCTCGGAAAGCCATCCGTTTACGGTGTTGGACTCGATCTCGTCACTGTCCTCCAGCGAGAAGTATTCAAAGAACTCTTCTATGGAAACGCTGGAGAGCACACGATACTTGTTCTCTTCTATCAAAGCAATCGACTCTATTGCCTCATCCTGTTCGTCCCAAATTTCGCCCAAAAGCTCTTCAATGATATCTTCCATCGTTACAATACCCGACATCTGTCCGTATTCATTAACGACAAGCACCATATGCGTACGGTTGCTCTGCATATCCTTGAAAAGTGCATCCAAGTGAATGGTTTCGGGAACAAACTCCGGCGTGAGGAAAACATCCTGCAGCTTAAAATCGGGAGTGTTTCTCTTGAGCAGATAATTGCGCGTGTGAAGAACACCAATGATCTTATCGGCGCTCTCGGAATATACGGGAATACGGGAATATCCTTCTTCCTCGATAATGGCAAGAAGCTCATCGTCAGAGATATCCTCGGGAATGGTAACAACGGAATTGCGCTGCGTCATAACGTCAGCGGCAGAAAGGCGCTCCAGCTTGAACACGTTTTTGATGTACTCAATGCCGTCCTTATCCAAAGTACCTTCATCTGCACCTGCATCAAGCATAACCACGATATCCTCCTCCGAAACGGCCTCTTCCTTTTCGTTGGGATCAATGCCAAACAAGCGGAGTACGAGGTTGGTGGACGCAGTCAGTAACCAAATGATCGGATGCAGAACAGTGGTAACGGCAGACATAATGCCGCACACACCGTTCGCAAGCTTTTCCTTATGCTTCATAGCAATACGCTTGGGAACGAGTTCGCCAAGAACCAAGGTGAAATAAGAAAGAATTAAAGTAATAAGAATGACCGATACGGTATCAATGACACTGACATATGCTGTCGGCACACCAAAAGTCGAAACAATGGCATCGGTCAACTTGTCGGCAAAGCTGTCTGCGGCGAATGCAGAACCGAGGAAGCCCGCAAGCGTAATTCCTACTTGAATTGCCGATAAAAACTTTGTGGGATCATCAATAATTTTGATTAACTTTTTGGCTTTTTTATCGCCTTCATCGGCGAGAGAACGCACCTTTTTTTCGTTGATAGAGATCAACGCGATCTCCGTTGCAGCAAAAAAGGCATTCAGTAAAATAAGTATAAATTGTAACAACAACTGTTGTAACATAGTGGTCTAAATTCCTCCCTAAAAATAAAATCTCAAATATGTTTTGATTGTTTTGGTGCCAAAAAACGACACAAAAAGGCGCACCCACCCTGTCCTGTGCAGTGTAGATGTGCCGCTAACATAACAAAATTCGATTCAAAGGGATACAGTTCGCATCGCCGCTACTGTCGCCGTCCATGTCGAGTTCAGATCCTCCTTTTTTCAAGATTGCGACCATTATAGCATACTTTTTGAAGTTTGTCAAGAGTTTTTTTCATTTTTATTGATAACATAAAATGCCGATGAGGAATCTGCGTTCCTCATCGGCCTTGTTTTCGCAAAAATGCGTTTATTGTAAATTGCTTTTTTCTTCTCTTTTTTCTCTGCCTGCCAAGGCAAGATAGGTCGCATATCCACCCGTGATAACAGTAAGCAGAATACAGGAAAGAATACGCTGCTCGTTTGTCAAACTGTCGTTTGCAAAAACGCTGATGGCGTTGAAAAGTCCGTGAGCGGCGATGCAAAGAATAAGACTCTTGCTCCTATAATACATCATCACAAACATAAATCCCGCCGCGGTGGCATAAATCACCTGCAAAAGATTGGGTAAAAGATCTGCTCCCGAGCCGTTGACAAGATTGATGATGTGTCCGATGCCAAAAGTCACGCTGGAAACGATGATGGCGGATGTAAGGTTCTCTTTCTTCATCGCACCGAACAGAAGTCCGCGAAAAATGACCTCCTCCAAAAAGCCGACACCGAACATCGTCAAAATATAGAGCACAGTTTCCAAAGCGCCGTAATTGAGCGTGACGCCAAACCACAAATTGGCAGTCAGCATCAAAAGAACGGGCAGATAATAAAGCATTGCGCGCGCAGATGTTTTCGAGGGGCACAGACCGTATTCTTCACACAGCCCATTCTTCTTCAAAAAAGTGAACAGAATCACCGAAAGCAAAAGCGCAATGGGAAGCGTAAGCGACTTTTGCACACCGAGCATTTGGGAGAGGGAATCCCCCACCGACATCAGTACACAGTAGGCGATGATCCACGCAACCGCAAACCAAATATTGCTTTTTTCATAAAGCTTTTTTAGCATTGTGTCACCTCACAGAATTGAATTTCCCTCACCGCAATACCTGCTTAATAATCCATAGCTGCAAGCGTTTTGGGAGTACGTTCAGCATCAAAAGTAAGGGATTTCGATTGATGCTGTATGCGAATTTGGGATGTCGCTTGCCAAGGATGCAAAAACACTTTTGTGCAATCCGCGTAGGCGGAATGCATCTTGCTTCAACACGTTCTACAATGCCCTTAAAACGCTTGGCATTGCAAGAATAGAGCTTTGTCCCCTCGCAAAAGCGATCAAGCGCCGTGGTAGATGCACCAAGCATATTCGTCTCTACCGCGCCTGCGCGCAGAACGGAGACAGAAATCTCCAAGAGTTGAAGCTCCATACAGAGGGAGTAAGCGTATTTATCGAGCGCGGCTTTGGTGATGGCATAAATGCCCGTAAACGGAAGCGGATCAAGAGGCGCGAGCTCGCTTGTGGTAATGAGAATGCGACTTCCTTTACCCAAAAGCGACGAAAAGTGCTTGTTGACCAAATACACACCACGCACATTGATATCGAATATACGCTCATACGCCTCAGTGGATATTTCCACAAGAGAATCGAGCATATAAACGCCTGCAAAGTGAAGGATGGCATCGAGCTTATCGGTCATTTGAGAAACCGACACAACGGCTCTTTGAACGCTTTTTTCGTCGGTGAGGTCGGCAACGATAGGGGTAATGCGCTCCCCTGCCTCGATTGCCACGCGGTCAAGCGCAAATACGTGATACCCCTGTGCGGCAAACAAATCGACGGTTGCGCGTCCCATGCCGCCCGCGGCGCCTGTGATTAAAATTGTTTTCATAGTTTATCCTCTGTAAAATTCCTCTGACGCTGAGAAGAAGGCATTGATATTCTCCCACGGAGTTTTGGGCGGCATATCGCAACCCGAGGATAGCACAAAATTGGGATACGGGGTGCATTTTTTGAGAAGTTCGGTGGTCGCCGCGCGGACAAACTCGGGCGTCCCCATGCGAAGAACACCTACGGGGTCGACGTTGCCCATTACTACCACATCGGCAGGAACTTTTTTGAGAATATCCTTCTCCAAATCCACAGCGTTGCCAAAATGATACGCTGCCGCCCCTGTGGAAAGAATGGACGGAAGCATCTTGGGAACGTTGTCGCCGCAGTTGTGGTAGATGACGATAAAGTGATCATCTTGCACAGCATCCACGATCTGTTTGACATAAGGTGCGGAAAATTCCTCTTCCAAAGAGGGAGAAAGCAACCCTGCTACGGGTTCTGCCATTACAATACCGTCAGCTCCAACCTCGCGGTAAGCTTTGGCGTAAGCAATGAGAAACTGCGTGCATTTTTGGAGCACTGTATGTACCATATCGGGATCGTCATAGCAATCCATCATAATTTCGGAGACATCAAAAAGGCGCGCCGCAAGCGAAAAAGGCCCAATCATGCCCGCGAGAACGGGACGGTCGGTAATGCTTTCTTTCGCTTTTTGAATAGCATCGAGATAAATTTGCGTTCTGCCGCTCCCCACTGTGGGAACAGCAAGCGCCTCTGCCTCGTCCGCGTCATTGATGATACGCCCCTTGATGGTAGGCACTTCATCGTCGGTGACGGTAACGGTTGCGCCAAAGCATTCGGCTTCAACCGAGAGGTCCATAAAGCTGACCGACGCCGCCGCAGGGGTATTCTCTGCCACAGCTTGCATACCGCGCGCTTGCAGGGTGCTATCCGAGATCAACTCGCGCACGCTGACACCGAGCAAATTTACCGATGGAAAAGATAGGATCGGCATCGGCTTTTTTTGGTGGGTGCCAATAAGACCAAGCACCCATTGTTTCATGTTGTAATTTGACATTGTTTTCTTCCTCAATTTTGACTTGGGATCTCACTGCGCGCAAGCTCGTAAACGAGATCATATGCGGCGTCGAGATCTTCCATCGTGCAATGCGATTGCACAAAGTGCGTGGTACAGCAAATCCAACGACGTCCGCGCATTTTCGCAAATACGCGTCTGATTTCGTCAAGCAGCTCTGCCTGCGGCAGAACACCGACAACCGATTGTACGCAAAGTCCACCAAGAATGGCGAACTTGTCGGCATATTTTTCGATGTAGGTGTCATACGACATCCCGGCGCTTTCCTGCCACGGGTGCACCATATCAATACCGATTTCCGCTAAGTCGTCGGTGATTTTATCAATGCAACCGTCGGAGTGCAAACTGACAAACACACCGCGCGAATGTACGTGGTCGATGACACGCTTGAAATTGGGTTTTATGAGCTCGCGCCAAAGCTCGGGATCGAACATCAGGTCACGCTGCGAGCCCCAGTCGTCGGAGATATGGATGCAATCCATTCCCATATCAATGCAAATGTCGGCAAATTCAATGATCCAATCGGCTTGACGGCGATAGAGCTCGGCGAGCTCCTCGGGGTACAAAAGCAGATACATCAGCTGATTTTGAATGCCGAACACTTCGTTGAAAAACTCGAAAAATCCGGGCGTTTGCACGTAGCAAAAGCGCCCCTTGGATTTGTGATAATCAAAAGCTGCTTTGAGAGCAGTATAATCTCCTTTTTTGGGGGAAACGTGAAATGCTTCCTCAATAAGAAGATCGGGGGTAAGCTCGTCATTCTCGCGCTTCAAACGCTCAACAAGCCCTTTATCAAAGGGACAAGGATGACCGAAAATGTGCGCGGCATCGAACTCGTAGTGATCTTCAAATGCCTCGGCACTTCCCCAAGTGGCGGCAAATTGATCGCGCAGGTTCCACGCTACCCAACCGTAAATGGGTTGGCGATCGGTGGGAAGCCCCAATATAGTGTTGCGAACTCTTTCAGTTCCGTTCATCGTTTTCTCCTTGTTTGATATAATCAAATCTTGATTTTTTTAATCTCCTCGGCATAGTACTGCACAAGCTCAAATTTGGAGCCGGGCATCAAGCGGTGGTCGGGACAAGGAATAAAGCCGCCCATCGAAGCCAGACGCTTCATCCTTTCAATCTCGGCATCTACTGCTGCCTTGTCCTTGCGGAGCGCGGTCTTATCCATACCGCCCACGCCCAAAAGGCTTTCGCCGTATTTTTTACGGGCGGGTTCAAATTGGTCGCCCCAAACGCCAACCTCAATGGGAAAGAGGACGTTAACACCATTCTCAAGCCACGTGCCAATCAGCTTTTCGGTTACGCCGTCACAGTCAAGGGAAATAATATCAATACCATACTTATGGCAAAGCTCGTTGCGGCGCTTGTAATGCTTGGCACAAAGCTCGTCAAAAATCTCAGGAGAAAGCAAAGGGCCGTTCTTGAAGCAGATGTCCTCCCAATAGTGCCCAAAATCGAACTGTGCTCCGGTAGCAAGCGTTACTTCAGCACACTTGTATTGCATCTCGGCATAGGTATCGACGATGTCGGCAAACAGATCCTCGTCCTCGTCGTACATCAGATAGCTCATGCCCACGACCGTGCAGATGTCGCGGATGTGCCCCATTACACTGCCAAGACCGATACCGATCGGAACGGTCTTATCTCGCGTTTCGTTAAAGGTCTCAAAATACGTGGTGTTGTAGCGCTCGGGGGTATATTGCATTCTGGAACGGTAAAACTTTTCAAAAGCTTCTCTGTCCTTGAGCAGATAATCGTCCTCCGAGGGAATGGAAGCGATGCCCGGCTTGATGCGTTCAATGACACCCGTGCCCGTTTGCACGCGTTGTGTTCCGTCGGGGAGCGTTTCCAAAACCTTGCGCTCGAAATAGGGGTACAAACCGGTATGTATATTTACGCTATGTCCCCAAACGCAATCCCAGCCAATGATCTTATCGAGTTCCTTTTGCGCATCGCTGCCGTCTGCTCCGGCTTTTTTGGCAAGCTCGGCGGAAATGTGACCTTGTGCTGCCCATTCATCGAGCAACTGTTGCCAATAGCCAAAGTGAACGGCAGGCATACGGTCTGCCTTCTTGTAATGCAAAATATTGAGACAGCGTTCCCGTGCATTCATCGCTATTTTCTCCTTAAAAAGTAAAATCAGTATTTCCCAAGCTTATGCGCAAGGGCAGCGATCTCCCTCATGTTTTGCAGGGAGACCGAATTGGGAATGGAGTGGTCGGATGCAAAAATATAGCCTCCGCCCTCCTTCATCAGTGGTATGATACGCTCCATTTCCGCTTTTACGCGGTCGATATCGTTCCAAAGCTGGGCATTGATACCACCGTGGAAGGCAAGCTTATCGCCCCAAGTGGATTTGAGCCTTTGCGAATCCATACCCGCCTTGATCTCCAAGGGGTTGAGCATTTCTACACCCGTTTGGATAATATCGGGCAAAAGGGGCTCAATAAAACCGCAGGAATGCAGTTCGGTAACCATGCCGCGCTCGTGTGCCCAATCAACCACCTTTTTGTGGTACGGCTGTAGAAGTTCGCGATAGATTTGCGGCGAGAAGAAGGGGGTTCCCTTATATCCCATATCATCATACCAAAATATACCGTCAAATTCGTAGCCGGCATCCAAAATGCGTTGGCAAAGATCGAGAGATGTCTTCAGATAAGTATCAAAGACATCGGTTGCCCATTCGGGTTCATCAAGCAAACCGATAAGAAAATTCTCGGTGCCGATCATATGAGAATGCGCCACGTCAAAGCCAAACCAGACGGTGAGCTGTAAAAATCTGCCCTCCGCCTTCCAGCGCGGATAGTTCTTTTTAAGGTAGTCCCACGGAATACGATCCTCGTGATAGGTAAGCATTGCCTGCTTGGCTTCTTCCCACCGCTCGGAGCAATCATAATAATAATTCAAATTTTCGGGAGTGGAGTCAAGCTCGCGAAATCGCTTTTGCGTGGTACCCCATTGGGTAGTCACGATCTTATATCGATCATTTTCCTCCAACACCTTTTGTGCAAAACGAGGGGAGTTATCGGTTCCCACACGAATTTGATGATCAAAGCCAAAATAATCTACCCACGATACGTCTTGAGGCATTCCCTCGTTTTGCCATCTGCGGATCGTCCCGTCCCAAGCGGAATCAAGCATAGGAATGCGGTCGACCTCTTGATGACGGTAGGTACGCAGGATGCGTTCACGCTCTGTTAACGTCTTCATAGGCTTATTGCACGAGAGTTTTGCAAAGCTCTACTGCCATATCGGCAGCGCTTGCCGCGTCGGGCGAATAGCCATCGGCACCGATCTCGCGGCAGAACTCCTCGTTGACGGGTGCGCCACCGATCATAATTTTGATCTTTTCGCGCACACCTGCTGCCTCTGCCGCTTTTACAACGTCACCCATTACACCCATCGTAGTGGTGAGGAGCGCAGAGCAGCAGATAACCTGACAGTTCTGCTCGATAGCGGCATTGACGAATGCCTCAGGGGAGACGTCGGTACCGAGGTCAACGACCTCAAGTCCCTTGCCTTCCATCATCATCTTAACAAGGTTTTTGCCAATGTCGTGCAAGTCACCTTGAACGGTTCCAATGCAAACTCGACCGCACGCCACAGCGCCTGCCTCGGCAAGCAGAGGCTTGAGAAGAGCCGCGCCCTGATTCATCGCTCTTGCGGCAACCAAAACCTCGGGGATGTAAACGTCACCGTTCTTGAACTTTTCGCCAACAACGTCCATGCCGGAAAGAAGTCCACCAAGAATTTCTTGAGGATCCATGCCCGCATCAATAGCTTGCTGCACGAGTTCTTTTACAATCTTTGCCTTTCCCTTTTGCAGGTTTTCGGATATGTCAATCAGAATACTCATCGTTTTTCTCCTTCTGTGTTCAAATTATGTAAGCAAGGCTTTTGTGCCCCTGTATAGATTGTTAAACTATTATAACATACATTTTTTCGAAAAACAACTGCAAAATGTAACTAAAATAAGGTATAATGTAACTAATTCGAGACGGCAAGTATAAATAAGAGCCATTGCATTGGTCAATCGCGAATTTTCTGATTTGAATCCGCTGTTTTTAAGTGATAAACCATGTGAGCAGCAGCATCGGGGTACAAAATAAAAAAGATTGAAAAAAAGCAAAAAAGGGCTTGACAAAAGGATAAAAATAGTGTATAATAAGCGATGTCGCAAGCCACTGCAAACGGCAGCTTGTGATGAGTACACGGAGAAGTACTCAAGAGGCCGAAGAGGCGCCCCTGCTAAGGGTGTAGGCCGGTTATCCCGGCGCGAGAGTTCAAATCTCTCCTTCTCCGCCAAAAAATAAAGGTGTTACCACAAGGTGACACCTTTATTTTTTCGTGGTAAAAGTGCATGATGCAGAGCTCTGCAAAAGCCGCTGAAGGCGGCGTTGGCGGAGAAGGTTGCTCCCGCGGTGGCTCGTCGCAGACGAGCGTAGTGCGTAGCACAAAGAATGCTTGCATTCTTGCGCCGCGGGGAGTAGAGTTCAAATCTCGCTACATTGACAAATCGATTACTCTGTGCTATAATATCTTATCTTCAACAAAAAGCAAGGAGACAGAAATGTACGTTTGGACCGCTATCAACATTGACGACCAACTTAACGAAATCAAAGCACAGGCACAAGTCATAGAACAAAAAATGAATTTTGCAAATTCTGCCTTTACTCTCCCCTCTCATATCTCTTTGAAAATTTCTTTCTTTGTGGATGATAAAATCTATCCATGTGTACTTCAAACGCTTCTTGACTATTACAAAACGGTCAAACCCTTCTCGGTCGATGTAAACGACATTGAAATTGAGGATACCATCGTTTGGGTTCGCATCAAGGAGAACGACACGCTGCGCCACATTCACAAGGAGCTTGACCGAATTCTGCAAGAAAAGTACAATATTTTGCCTCATAAATTCGATCTTGATTTCAAATTTCATTCAACCTTGTTTTTGGACTCCGACAAAGAAAAAATCTCTGCCGCATACGATCAGATAAAGAACGTTGTGCTTCCTTTATCGCTTTGCGCCCACAAATTGGTCATTGGTGCATCCACATCGGGGGATATCGGAACTTACCGCGTCACTCACAATATAGACCTCGCGGGAAATTGATCTGTGATTTCCCTCTCAAAAGCCACCCGTGGGGTGGCTTTTTTGCTAACTTTTTCGGCTCATTCATTCTCTCTGTTTTTTCTTGTCTCTTCGACATTTTTTACCATTCCCCACTTGACATCGCGCGCGAGATAGATTATAATGAATGTGTCTTTGCAAAAATAAAAACAAGGAGATGCACACCCATGAAAAAAAGACTTCTTTCCCTCTTGCTAACCGTTTTGGTGCTCACAACAACGTTGTTCGCGTCAAGTTGTAACATTCGCGGTTGGGTTGACGAGCTGATCAACGCAATCAACCCCGAAGAAACAACCACTGAGCCCGAAAAAATCACTCCCCCTACCCCCTCTGTGTTTGATGGCATTGAGTTCAGCGACCCCGCAGTGGTTATTCCTGCGGCTTATGCTCTTGGTGCCGACGAAATTTTGGAAGGCACGCACACCCTCAAAGGCAAAATTATTTCGTCTGATGGCTATAATGCAGAATACAACGACATTTCTGTTACTATCGTTGTAGACGGCTACGAGAACTACCCTATCTACTGCTTCCAAATCAAAAAGGATGCTGACAAAATTCAGGTCGGCGATACAATCGCAGTTCAAGGCACGATTAAGAATTACAAGGGCAATAAGGTTGAGTTTGAAAGACCCACTCTGTTGGCCTATGAAAAAGCCCCTGTTGATGAAAACGCTTACACCCAAATGAGCATTGCAGATGCTCGTAAAACCGAAAAGGGTGCCAAGGTAAAGGTCAGCGGCGTTGTTGCACAAATCACCTACGCCAGCGGCATGTCCCCCAACGGCATTTATCTTGTTGATAATACCAACTCCATTTACGTATATAACAACGAGGTCGCAGCCTCTGTTTCGGTTGGCAACACCATTACCATTGTTGCCGAAAAGGATTGGTGGATATTAGAGGATGAAGCGGCTGCTGCCCAAAAGCAAGGCTATAAGGGCTGCAATCAGCTCACCAAAGCTCGCGTTATTGAAAATGACAAAAAGATCTCCAAGCCCGATTATTCTTGGGTAAAAGAATCTACCGTTAAGGAAATTCTCAACACTCCCTTCACCACCGATATCACCACAACCATCTATAAGGTTACCGCTTTGGTAAGAAGACAAGATGGAACCGGCTTTTTCAACTTCTATATTGACGATCTGGATGGCGTGACCGGTAGCTACATTTACACCCAGTGCAACGGTAACGATCTGGATTGGCTTGAGCCCTTTAATGGCAAAATCTGCACCGTTTATCTCTCTGTTATCAACGCAAAGAGCACCGCGACCGGTTGTAACTGGCGTTTTAAGGCTATTGAGGTCATTGACGAAGGATTTACTTTTGATATCGAAAACGCTTCTTCCTTCTCTATCGACTATTTTGCTCTCCCTCAATTTGAAGAAAAATACACTGCAGACCCCTCTATGGAGTTGATTACCTCTGTTTCTTCTTCGCTTCTCAACTTTGAGAACGTAGCAATTTCCTACTCTTCAAGCAACAACGACGTCATTTATTTTGAAACCGTTAACGGCAAAACGGTTATGCACTGCGGCACGACCTACGGCACAGCAACCGTAACGATTACCGCTGTCCATAACGGAAAATCCGCTACCAAAACCGTTGCTGTTCAATACGCTAAACCACAAAACTTTGATTCCATCAGCGTTGCAGATGCGATTGCAGCTGCCGACGATACAACCGTTATCGTTAAGGGTATTGTTGGCCCCTCTGTTGTTAACAAATCCGGCTTCTACCTCTTTGGAGAGGATGGCAGCATGATTGCTGTCCTCGTAAAAGACGCAACTCAATTTGCAGGGCTTAGCGTCGGCAATGAAATCGTCCTCACCGGTAAACGCGAGCAATATATCAATCCTACCAAAAATGTAGAACGCGTTGGCCAAACCTGCATCGTTGATGCAGAAATTCTCGTAAACTACTACGGCAACCACAAGTACTCCACCGAAAAGTTCATCACCGATGCAACAATCAAGCAGGTATACGATTTGTCGGCAATGGTCGATTACAGTACAAGCGTTTATGTGCTGACCGGCACATTGTATGTTCCCACATCGAACAGAGAAACCGTAACCCTCACCGATGCCAACGGAAACAAGATCAGCTTCTACCACGGTTCTCCCAGTCAATACAGCTTCCTCGCTGAATATAGCGGTCAAACAGTAACCCTTGAGGTTGCTCCCTGTAACTGGAACGATAAGGCTTATTGGAGAGGTTGTGCTATTGCCATTATTCTCCCCGACGGCACAAAGATTGTAAACCAACTCAATTTTGAGAACAACTAAATCAAACAAAATCAGCGCACCTGCCTCGCGGCAGGTGGCCTTTTTGCACTACGCTATCAATTATTCCGCGGTTTCGCGGTATTCTTTTGGCGTTTTTCCCGTGTGCTTTTTGAAAAGCTTGGAAAAATACTGCACGTCCATAATACCGCAATGCAAGGCAATGGTTTGAATTTGCAATCGCGTGGTGGTTAGAAGGTGTGCTGCGTGCTTCATCCTTTTTTCGCGCACATATTCCGAAACC
>JAZQKM010000202.1:0-6495 GCA_045542155.1 Eubacteriales bacterium | reverse complement strand
GGGCAAGCTGACACGCAGCCTGCCCTTTTTGTACAGAACCGACCCTTGCAGATTACTTCTGGAAAGCAGCGATTCTCTTCTTGAACTTATCCACACGTCCGCCGGCGTCAACAAACTTTTGCTTACCGGTGAAGAAAGGATGGCACTTGGAGCAAATTTCAACTTTGATCTCGCCGCCCTTGGTGGACTTGGACTCTACGGTTTCGCCGCATGCGCATTTGATAATGCACTTTTCGTACTTAGGATGGATTCCCTCTTTCATTGATGTGTACCTCATTTCATAATTTTGATGTTCTTTGACATCATTTCGCCTGTGGGCGACATACGGACATATTATAGCACAATCAAACAAGAATTGCAAGGGGTTTTGCAAAAAAAGTTTTCTTTTTTTATATAATTTAAACACTTTTTTGAGATTTATGCGGGGGGGAACGAGAAATTAAGGAAGGCTGACGCACCTGCTCGAAGGTTCTCCTTGGCATTTGCGTCAGCCTTTTTGTTATTGGATTGTATTATTCGCTTTCGACAAGCGTAGGATACTGTCCGTCGACGATTTCCCAAACCTCGGTGTTATATCCGAGAGTATCAACCAAGAACGTGCGCGTTTGCAGAGTTGCGCGATCCTGTGATGTTGCGTTGGGGTCTTCAACGGTTACGTCGGCTTCGTCTTGCATTATTGTGCTTTCCGCGGTATAATAGTTTTTGAACAAAGTCGAACCGTCATCCTTTACGCCAATAAAGGATGCAACACCCAAAGGCTCGCCTGTATAGGTAATATCGCCATCGGCAATACACTTCATAATGGTTGCGCTCTTTTCGTTGCGGCCTGCAAAGCCACCGATAGTGCCGAGAGTTTGTGTATCGATATCAAATGTTACATAGCAGAACGTAATGGTTCCCTGATTAAGAGCCACAAAGCCACCGATAGAGTTGTTTTTCGGAGTATCGGTTCTTGCATCAATCGTGTTGATGGTAGCGTCTGCATAGCAGTTGTTGATTTGATTTTTGTTAACGCCAGCAAAACCGCTCGCTGAAACTTCCCAGAAGGTGTAATCTGCTTTCATAGTTGCAGTTGCATTGCACTTGTCAATCGAGCCTGTATTCTCTTGCACAAAACCGCCGAAATAAACCTTGGGATATGTATAAACGCGGTCAGGATTGGTTTCACTTGCTGAGCACGCAAATTCAATATTGCTCTCGCTATAGGAAATAATGCCACTATTCAAAGCCGAACAACCACCAACGGATAGAGAAACATACGCGTGCAATACACAATTTCCACTGGGGGAGCTCCAAATCCACGGGTCATGCCAAGCAGAGTTTCCTGTTATGATTGCAGAACCTGCCACAATTACGTCAGAATAGACCAGTGTCAGTTCTCCTTGGTTATCACCAACGACGCCACCTACGTATAATGTCTGGTATAGGTAAGACGTGTGCGTGGAGCTATCACCTCCACCACAACGTCCATTTGCATCCACCGTACTGTTGATAATAGTTGCTTTTACATCGGAGTTAGAAACAAAACCGGTGTTAATACCAACCAATCCTCCAGCATACGAATAATATGTACCGCCATGATTTTGACGATAAAAATGATAGGTCAAAATCGAATCTCTGACGTGGCAATTATCAATAGTTCCCTCGTTCTTGCTAACCAATGCACCTGCGTAAAAATTAACGTGTGTATCTTGCGTAGAAACATACATTGTAAAATCGGACAATGTGAGATTTTGAATGGTGCCGCTACTCGTAACAAAGAAGCCCGCGTCGCCATCGGCAGAGATGGTAAAGTCGGAGATTTTGTATCCGTTGCCATCGAACACACCCTTGAATCCTTTGAGGGGAATCCATTGCGTGCCGCTCAAACTGATATCGTTTGCAAGATAATATTTGCCCTCGTTGTCGTCACCAATAGCAACCAGCTCTTCTGCCGTATAAATGGGGCAATAATCGGCTACAAAGTAAGCGTAAAGCGTGATATCCTCTACAAGAGGAGCGGAAAAATCATAGGGAATGGTATGCTCCTTATCGAGGAACCACCCCGCAAACGCGTGGAAACGCTTTGTTGGTGCCGCGGGAGCGATGGGCATTTCGTTGGAGCAGAATTCGGTATCTGCAACAACAGAGCCATCGCCTGTTTCATAAGAAATGATATAAGTGGGCAGATAAACCGCTGTAACCGTCAAATCCTCGGTAATAACTGTAAAATCCGCATCCCAATTTTGGAAACGGAAGCCTTCTACCTTGGGGGCGTCGGGTGCGGTTGCCATATGTCCGCGTTCTACCTCTTCCTTTTTGAGAACGTCACCGTTTATATCCAAAAACGTGACCGTGAAGAGGTTTTGAACCCAAGTAGCCTTCAGCGCTATATCGGACGTAATCGTTACGGGACTTCCCCAAACAGCATCGGTTTCAACATCCACTCTCTGCCAACCAATAAACTTGTGGCCGTATTTTGTAGGAACGGGAAGCTCAAATTCGCTTCCGCTCTGAGGCTTCATCGTTGTAGCAAACCCCTCGGGGAGCTCGCCACCGTCAGTATCAAATGTAACGGTGTAAAGCAGAGGAGCGTAAACAGTCTTTACGGTCATATCCGCAGTAACGACCGAGAAATCGGCATCCCACGTGCTAAAGGTGTAATGTTCTATCGCGGGAGCCTCGGGTGCGGTTGCCGCACCGCCGTAAGGAACCTTCTCTTCCTTCAAAACTTTATCGTTTTGATCGACAAATTGAACGGAGAAAATTTTGATCTCCCATTCCGCTTTTGTGGTAACGTCACTCAAAATGGGGGCTACAGCAACTTCTTCGGAGGGATAGAGTGTGTCGTTGATTCTCCATCCCTTAAAAATGTATCCCTCTTTTGTGGGGGTGGGCAAGGTCAAATAGCAGCCTGCAAGCATTTTTGCTTCTGCTGCCCCCTCGGGCAAAGCACCACCATCGCCATCAAAGGTAACTGTGTAGGTTGTAAGAGCATTTTTGTAAAGGTCTATCTTCCACATGAGCTCGATGCCCTCATAACCAACAGCATCGCGGTAGAGCTCAAATGCCGTTTTGTCGCCCTCACCCGTAATGGTTTCGAGCCATTCATCCATCGTGCCCTCGTAGCCGTTCTCTACTGCCAGATCGAAAACGTTTTGGTCACGTGTCAGAACCGTGTACGCCACAAATACCGCCAATCCCAACACAAGGACCAGAACAAGTATTAAAATAAACTTTTTCATTTTTTCATCCTCCCAAATGTAAAACAAAAATCAAATTGTGTAAAAGCATTGTATTTTTAGCATTTTTACAGTTGTCTTTTCATCGAAAAATCTTCGTTATGTTTCGATGTAAATAACACTCCCGTCTTTTATAATTGACCGAGAATCAGCACCATCCCTATCCTCTTCACTGCTTTCTATTATGCGTATTGTATTTTCACTTTCTTCGATCTCAAATGCGGGTGGTTCTACACAATACGGACAATAAGTTTTCTCTGTTGAGTAATCAGTTCGATACATACATGTGTGTTCTGTGGGAGCGAAAACTTTCGGAATCATTGCCGGTATTTGCTCCCAAAAGATATTTGCAGACGCATCATCCTTGAAAACAAACACTAACAATTCGTGTTGCTTCTGTTGCTCTGATTCTGCTATGATTACCCATTGCAAATTTTCCACTTTAATATCCGCATTGGATTCGGCTTGTGGTTGCTCCATAAGATCGGCGGGAATAAGTCCAACCGGTATCACACGTGTTAACTTGTAGCCTTTATCCTTCAAAGATGATGTCACTGTCATGAACGTTCCAAATGAGGAGTTGCAGGAAGCAAGCGGAAAAAGCATAGCACATAAAAGCATGGCCGCAAAAAGTCTGATCATCCTTTTTTTCATCATTACTTCTCCTAAAATTGATGTAATATAAACGCAAGTGCGCACAATTAAGGAATGTATATTACTTGATCCGTCCCTTCTTCCCCAAAAATAAAAAGTGCGCCTACCGTAGTAAGCGCACAAAAACGCAAACTCCGATAGTCGCCAAACTAATCTTTGAATTGCAAAATGGTATAACCACATCACCAAAGTAGGAATTTGCATTTTATCAAATTCTATCTTTGGTAATAGGAAAAAAAGATATACTTCTCCCAATAAAGAAAGTTATACCTGTTTTGCAATATTTGATTAGTTTGGCAGATTCATTATACTACGAATTGGCGGTTTTGTCAATGGTTTTCTCGAAAAACAATCGATCTCTATCAAATCATATCCCGTATGTCATCCCTGAGAAGGCGGCAAGCGATGACATACAGTGAGTTTGTTTTGTTGTTATCGTTAGAAAAGATGCTTTATCTATTCCAAAGTATCAGCAATGAAAATTCCCTTTTATATTGACAAACGCGCGCAAAAATAGTATAATGAATACGAAAAAATCCAACGAGAAAGGAGAGAAAAAATGAAGATCACCGTTATCGGTTGCGGACGTTGGGGCTCGCTGATTGCTTGGTATCTCGACCGCCGCGGACACGAAATAACGCTCTATGGGCGTGAAAATTCCGCCAATATGCAGGCTTTCCTTGCAACGCGAAGCAACGGTCTTTTGACGCTGCCCGAAAGCATCGATCTCTCCACTTCCCTTTCCTGTGTAGAGGATGCCGACATCATTATCATCTCCATCAATTCGCAGGGCTTGCGCGGACTGATGCAGGAATTGAAGCCCCTTGGCTTGCAAAAAAAGACTTTTGTGCTTTGTATGAAAGGTCTTGAGATTGAGAGCGGCAAACGCCTTTCCGAAATTGTTGAAGAAGAGTGTGACGAAAGCTGCCGCGTTGCCGTTTGGCTCGGCCCCGGACATGTGCAGGAATTTTGGGCTGGTATTCCCAACTGCATGGTCATCGACAGCCGTTCCAATCGCGTCAAGCAGATGCTTGTTGAAGCCTTTTCGGGCGATCTGATCCGCTTTTATTACGGCCAGGATCTCATCGGTAACGAGATCGGTGCGGCATCCAAAAACGTCATTGGCATTGCCGCAGGCATTCTTGACGGACTGTCGCTTTCCACCCTCAAGGGCGCTTTGATGAGCCGCGGCACACGTGAGATCTCCCGTCTTATCGACGCTATGGGCGGCAATCCCTTCTCCGCCTACGGGCTCTGCCATCTTGGCGACTACGAGGCTACCGTCTTCTCCCCCTATTCGCACAACCGCCGATTTGGTGAGGCGTTTGTTAAGGGTGAGGAATTCACCCAACTTGCCGAGGGATATTACACTGTGGTGGCACTGCATAAGATGGCCGCAGAATATCGCGTGGAGCTCCCTATTTGCGAGGCAGTCTATCACATCCTCTACGAAGGCAAGGAGGCAAAAGACGAAATTGAAGCCTTGTTTGCTCGCAGTTTAAAAAAGGAGTTTTGACGCCTATGGAACGCATTTTTGACACACACGCTCACTATTTTGATAAAAAATTTGAGTTGGTCGAGGGCGGCGCTGATGCTATCCTTTGCGACCTTTTTGAAAACCAAAATATTGCCGGCATCGTCAACGTTGGCACAAATCTCCAGAACGCACACGAGGTCATTAAACAAGCCTCACGCTACCCCAAAATGTACGCCGCGGTAGGTATTCATCCCGAAGATTGCCACTTTATCACCACCCCCGAAGCAGCTCTCTCGGAGCTCTCCACCTTGCTTGAAAATGAAGAAAAAAGAAAACAAAACAAAATCGTCGCCCTTGGCGAGATCGGTCTTGACTACCATTGGCAATCCTACGACAACGGCAAAATCCCGATGAACAAAGAATTGCAAGCCTTCTTCTTTAACGAGCAAATGAAGCTTGCCGAAAAGCTCTCCTTACCCGTCATCATTCACGACCGCGAAGCACACGGTGATTGCTTTGAGACAGTTCTCCGCTACCCCAACGTAAAAGGCGTTTTTCACAGTTATAGCGGCTCCGCCGAAATGGCGCACGAGCTCACAAAAAGAGGATGGTATATCTCCTTTTCGGGTACTGTCACTTTCACCAATGCCGCCCGCGTTAGAGAGGCGGCAAGTGCTGTTCCGCACGACAAATTGCTCATCGAAACCGATGCTCCCTACCTCGCACCTCACCCCATGCGCGGCAAGCTCAACCACTCGGGTTACCTCACTTTTGTCGTCAATACGCTCTCGCAAATTTGGGGTTGTTCCCCCCAAGAAGCAGCCGAGCAAACCTATCAAAATGCAACCACCTTCTTTAACCTGCCCTGATGTGTGCAAACTGCACAAAAATCAGGGCTTGTTTTTTACACCCTATCGTTAAAAAAGTTGGAAAATCCACTTGAAAAAAATTGACGCATATAGTATAATAGAAGAGAACCCGGCTTATTTTCGCCGGAGAACATACGAAAGGTATTACAAAAAACAGGTATATTACCATGGCTAAGATTGAAACAAAGAACATTCGAAATATCGCATTGCTGGGTCACGGCGGCTCCGGAAAGACCACCTTGGCTGAGGCTATGCTCTATATTGCAAAAGAGAC
>JAZQKM010000201.1:0-3598 GCA_045542155.1 Eubacteriales bacterium | reverse complement strand
CGATAAAAAGAGTGATGTGCGATGCGGACGGTTCGGTGATTGCGTTTATGGAAGAGGATTTTCCAAACGCCGCCGTTTTGATCGCGAGAGTTTGTATGCGAGATGCATTGGGGCGATTCTACCAAGAAAGGCGCCGGCAAGGTTTTGGCATTTCACAAAGTGCATATCAAAAAATACTGCCCATCATCCGAAATCAGACGGGAGCAACATGGAAGGACTGCTGGGAAAGATGGAGGAGTGATTTGGATTGTGAACAAAGCGACATTTTTGCTCCTGTAAACTACTTTATTGAAGCATACGAAACGATGATCGACGAATCCTTTGCGTATCCCATGAAAGCATCCTTTACGGAACTGCTAGAGGTGATCAAGGATATGCGCAATAACGAATTCGAAGATATGCGCATACGAATGCTCTTTGCTAACCGTTCGCATTTTGATAAGAGCTATGAAAAAGATCTGCTGGATGTGTTCAGCCATATCCACGCACCGCTTCCTCAAATGTCGATCAACAATTTCGGTGTTAACATTTCCGATTTGGTGGCAGAGTTGAGAGCTGAGCGAATGGATTTTAATATTTGGCGCGAAGATGATGAAAATTAGTCTTGCAAAATAGATATACTTGAACTTTTTATTGCATACTAAATCATTTTCTAAAAGCATTGACAAAACAAGTAGAGTATTGTATAATGAGAGTGTGGAAACCTAAGATGGTTTCCCACGGCAAATCACTTTATTGTGAAGTTCGACTTCACGCAATCAGTGAGCCATCTGATTCTAGCAGACGGCTCACTTTTTCTTTTTGCTCTTAACGCGGATGATCAGCGTAAAACAGTGGCGATGGCACACACATAGGTTTTTACATCAACCATTTTGCTATGGACAAATTCATTTTCTTATGGTATAATAAACATAACAAGAAATTTATACTTCGATACGCTTGCTAAAGGAAGTAACAGTATGAAACTAAAAATTGCGATTTGCGATGATGAAGCGAACCAAATTGAATATTTAACGGATGTGGTTACAACGTGGGCAAAAAAGAATCGCCACGCGGTTGAAATAAAGCCCTATTCTGCGGCAAAGTCCTTGCTTTTTGATTATTGCGAGGAAAAGGATTTTGACATTCTTCTTCTTGACATCGAAATGCCCGGAATGAGTGGCGTTGAGCTTGCCAAAGCGGTGCGAAAGGAAAACGCCACCGTGCAAATCGTTTTCATCACGGGATACTATGAGTATTTCAGCGACGGCTTTGACGTATCGGCTTTGCACTATCTCATCAAGCCCGCAGATGAAAGAAAGCTGATGCCCGTTCTCGACCGTGCGGTGAGCAACCTGACCTATCGCCAAAGATCGGTGCTTCTCACATCCCCCGAAGGGGATAGGAAGGTCTCCCTTGCAGATATTGAATACGTCGAGTCGGAAAACGTTCACGTCGCGGCACATACAACATCCGGTGTGTATCGCTCGCGTATCTCCTTGGCAAAGTTTGCCGAGCAGCTTGACGAGACCTTTATCAAGGTTCACCGTTCTTATATTGTCAATCTCAAATACGTTAAAAAGATCACTCGCACCGACATCACAATGGTAAGCGGCGATCTCGTTCCCATCAGCCGCAGAATGTACGACGAGGTGCATGCCGCCTTGATTAAATTTTTGTGAGGATATGTATGTTATTTGATAAACTGATTGCAAAAAGAGTTGCCGTTGCAGAAGAAGAGATACTCAAAAAGCACTATGCCGAGGTAGAAAATATGTACCGCAAAATGCGTGGATGGCGTCACGATTACAGACACCACATTCAAACCATGAAGGTACATATGCAAAACGGCGAATATGAGGAAGTCAACCACTTCCTCGATATGCTTGACGATGACCTGACGCATGTTGAGACCGTTATCAAAACGGGAAACCGCATGGCAGATGCGATTCTGAACAGCAAGCTCTCCATTGCCGCTGCCAAAAACATCAAGATCAAGGCAGAGGCGCGTATTCCCGTGTCGCTGTCGGTATCCGAACTTGACCTCTGTATCGTTATCGGCAATCTGCTCGATAACGCCATTGAAGCTTGTACAACGCTTCCCGAAGAAGAGCGCCTTATTCGCATCTATATGGAGATGAAAGGGAACTATCTTTATCTTTCCATTACCAATACCGCCGAGGGAAAGAAGAAACACAGCTTTAAGACAACCAAAGGCGAGGGACACGGCTTTGGTATTGCCCGTATTGATGCCATCGTCAAGAAATACGGCGGATATCTGACGCGCGCCAGCGAGGACGGCGCATTCTCCACCGAGGTTCTTTTGCCGCAATAAATATGAAAAAGTGCAATTCGCATCAAATTTCGAGCATTTGACAACAAATTGCACTTTTTTGCTTTTTCCTGTGTTACAATTACGATGCACAAAACTAACAGGAGGTCACTATGAGTTCAAAAGAAAAAGCCCCTAAAAAAGAGCGGAAGTATTCAACCTTTAGCTCTCTTGCGTGGGCAATTAAAAACTTGTGGCAAATTGATAAAAGATTTGTCTTTTTCATCTTTGCTAACGTACCGATATCCCTCATCTCCCCCTTGATTACTTCTTATCTTTCTAAATACATGATCGATAGCATCGGTATGGGAGAGCCATTTTCCAAAATTGCATGGATCGTTGTGGCGTTTATTATGACAACGCTTGTGCTCAACACGCTCAACAATTTTATGCATATGTACTGTTATAGATTGCGGTATTATCCCTCCATTCTTTATCAATCCAAAATGGCTTTTTTTGAAAGCTACGAGGTCGATTACGAGAACACCGAAAAACAGGCATTCAAAGAGATTAGAGGCCACGCCTGGGGCGATGCAAGCTGCGGCGATGCTTCTATAGAACATGTTTGGGAAGACATCTCGATGGCGTTGCGCCAAGCATTGGGTATTTTCACCTACGCATCCTTGCTTGCCATTATCAATCCTCTTATTTTGGTTGTGGTTCTTGCTACATCTGTTCTTTCCTATTTTACAACCCGTTGGCAAGGCAAATATTACAACAAAAACAGACACAACTGGGGCAAGGCATCTCGCAAATGCGGATATCTTGAGGGACTTTCTCGAGATTTGCAAGTGGCAAAAGATATTAAGCTTTATGGGCTTGAGGATTGGCTTGCCAAAATGTTGGCAGATTATCGTGGCTACGTTAGAATGTGGCACGAAAAAAGCTACCGCCGCGCCCTTTTTGCAAAAATTTTGGCGGCTCTCTTGGCGTTTATCCAAAACAGTGTCGCCTATGCCGTGCTGATTGGATTATTGCTTGCGGGCAACCTCACCGCCGGTGACTTTGTGTTCTATTTTGGCAATGTTGGTACCATTGCAAGCTTTATGCAAGGTATTGTTGCAGCTGTGGTAAAGCTGAAAGAAAGAGACGACAAGATCGCATATTACCGCGAGCTTTTCGATTACCAAGTCGGAGGCCAAGCGGTCTTAGGAAGACAATTAAACTCACCAACTCCTTGGCTCACAGAACGACATGGCTACGATCCGACTTGTATTGTTGCAGCTGTGGTAAAGCTGAAAGAAAGAGACGACAAGATCGCATATTACCGCGAGCTTTTCGATTACC
>JAZQKM010000200.1:0-8451 GCA_045542155.1 Eubacteriales bacterium | reverse complement strand
AAACACCAAGGATGCCTGCGCTATGCTCGTAAACGAGTACGGCGGCATCGTGCCCGACACGATGGAAGAGCTGCTGAAATTCCCCGGTGTAGGTCGAAAAGTAGCCAATTTGCTCCTCGGTGACCTCTATGGGAAGGGCGGCGTGGTTGCCGACACGCACTGTATGCGCATTTGCGGACGCTTTGGAATGTACCGCGAGGGGCTCAAAGACCCCGTGCAGGTCGAGCGCATCCTCACACCCCTCTTGGAGCAAAAAGAAATCTGCGACTTTTGCCATCGCATCGTGCAATTCGGACGTGACGTGTGCACTGCGCGCGCACCTAAATGCGGCGAATGTCCCATCGCGCATCTTTGTGAGCATGGGAAGGGGAGATAACAAAATGACACTCGAGCAACTAAAATATAGCAAATGCCCGTCCTGTAAAAAGCACGGCATAACAGCATTTTTTAAGAGCGGAAGATATACTTACAAACTAACCTGCAAACATTGTTCCAAAAAATTCAAAATCAATAGTGCATTGAATGTTTTTGCGCACATTGGTATTGGCATATTTGTTGGATTGATTGCTGTTTTTGTAAATGATTACATCATACCAGTGCCATTATGGTTTTGGGGGATTGTTGCCATAGCTTTGTTAGGTTGTTTTCAATATTTTGCTCCGCTTGAAGAGGTCGAAGCCTCTGAATTGCGCTTCGATGAGCAAGACAAATCGAAAGAATAAAAATAAGTATTCAATCTTACCCTTGTTATTCCAACCGAAACAATAGTAAAACGGGAACACCGCGTGGTGCTCCCGTTTTGCTTATCTTATTCGTTGATAACTTGAATCTGACACATCTTCATTGCTTCAAGTGCGTTTTTGTGGCTTTGGGGCGTGACGCCTGCGCAGCATTTTGCGTCTACTGTGACGGGGATTTCAAGGAAGTTCGCCTTTGCAAGTATCGCGTTGGAAATGACGCAGATGTCGGTGCAAAGCCCGATGAATTCCAAGGATTCTACGTCCTTTTCTTCTTTTAAAAATTCCATCAATGCGGTAGAGCCAAAGGTGGGCTTGTCGATGGCGTCTGTCTTGCGTAAGGGTTCAAGCGAGGGGTGAATTTGCCAACCGTCCGTCCCTTTGATGCAATGCTCAACAGGCAGGTTGCGGCCCTCTTGTGTGGAAAGATAATCGGGCGCGTGCGTATCTCTTGTAAAGAGCACCTTGCCTTCAAAATTTTCGATTTTCTCTTTGACGCAAGGAACGATTGCTACTGCTTCGGGTGTGCCGAGAGCGCCATCAATAAAGTCATTTTGCATATCAACAACAATCAAATATTTCATTGGGTTTCTCCTTCCGTTTGGGTGTCTGTGGTGGTTGTTTTCTTTTTGCGATGCCTTGGTCGGTGTCTTTTTTTGCTGCTTTTGGCAGACATCTGCGTGCCTTTTTTCTTTTTGGGTTGATTTTGCACAATACTTGTATCTCCTGCACACTCGGGGTATGCAATGGTCAGCATCTCTCCGTCCACATGGGCATCCTCGCAAATGGCGCGCATCAGGTGCATCGTTGCCAGCGCATCCCCGTCACTGCGGTGCTGATTCTCGGGAGCTTCTCCACACCAAGCCGTCACATATCCCGCAAGTCCGTGCGCCTCGCGGTGCTTGTCCTGCTTGCGGCAAAGCTTTTCCATATCGAACCACCTGTAAAGAATAGGGGAGAGCCCGTATCGTTCGCAAACGCGGCGCAGAGCCGAGTTGTCGTTACTTACCGAAAAACCGACCGCAATGTCTGCCTCGGCAAACAGAGAATGAATCCTTTCATAGCAATCGGGAAAGGTAGGGCTTGCTTCAATCGTTTCCATCGAATAGGCAAGAATGTTTTTGGCAACGTATTCGTTCCATTCGCAGTCGGGGTTGATGCAAATATCTGCAGGCCCTGACAAAATATTGAATTCTTCATCGGTGATGACATATCCAAAAGAGAACACTGAGCCCGGAATTTTGCCGTTTGCAAATTCCATATCAAAAAATAGAATTTTCAAAATCTCACCCACTTTCATCGTCACCTTTATTTTACCACAAACAAGTGCAAAATGCAAGAACTTTGACGCAAACGGGCAAAAAAGATGCGCATCGCGCGCGGGCGTGAAAAAATTATTAACAATATATAAAAAATTATAAGTTTTATTGACAAAAAGCAGTTTTTGTGATAAGATGTACCTAAAGGTGCATTGTGCCTAATTTATTCCATTTAACGGAGGAAGCCTTATGAAAAGAAGAATCCCCCTCATTGCCATGGTGCTTGCATTGCTTATGTTGATGAGTGCCTGTGCTATGCCCGGTATCAACTTCAAAAATCTTCAGGAAGGAAACAATAACGCAGATATGGAAAACGTAAATAATGCAGCAGAGACCAACGGCCGCATTTGGCCTTGGGAAGACCCTTCTATAACTCTCCCCGAATTCACCGGAACAGTTGCCGAACCTGGCAGTGTAACGTCTCTTAAAATCCTTGTTATGGGTGATGCCAGTGCCAAAGACGCTTGGCAATTCTTCCCCCAAATCGCAAAGGAAGCCGGAATTGACATTAAGATTTCCATCCTTTGCATGAACGTTAATAAGAGCCAACAAGCGAGCATCTATGCTCACCGTTGGCAAGACTACAACTACACGCACTATCAAAACACCGGTGACGGTTGGGTAACCGTTAGCACCAACACTTCGAGAACGTCTGTCTTAAAGGCGGAAAGCTGGCAATATTTCGTTATCAACCAAAGCATTTGGGATAGCGGCAAAGCGGATACAATCAACGCGGGTGACAACACCTATTTGGCTGAGTTGCTCCGCACCGTTAAAAACGACATCCCCGGCACGAAGGAAAAGTGCCTTTGGATGCAAACGTGGGCCTATGAAAACAACAGTCGTAACAACCTCTTTAACGGCTTTAAGGATTACGGTGAAAACCAAATGCAAATGTACGAAGCTATTAACAGCGCAATCCAAAGTTGCGTAGTTACAGAGTACTATTTCAAACAAAGAAAAGAAGCCGACAAGGTTGCTACCAATGCGCTTAAGGATAGCGTTATTCCCGTAGGTACTGCTGTTCAAAATATGCGCGAGGCATATTGGAGCGACGGTCTTACCCGTGACAGTGAGTATCTTTCCAACACAGGTAAGGTTTTGGCAGCATTGATGCTGTTCAAATCGGTAACCGGTTATGATATCAACAGCTTGGAATTGAGCGACCCCGTATTCGATCACGCCCGTCCTCACCTTGGCGTTATCAAGGAATCCGTTAATAATGCATATCTCACCCCCTATGCAGTAACTCCTTCTGTATATGATACCGTGGATTAAAAGAGGTATAGGATGAAGCGTTTAACAGTTATTATTGCTCTTTTTCTGGTGGCACTTATGATGTTTACGTCATGCGCAAACTTTGCCGTGGGTGCCCCCGAGGATAGCAAACCCCAAACCAACTCCCCGGAGGTGACCACTCCCGAGGAGACAACTCCCAAGGCGGCAACAGATCCCGAAACGGAACCGGCGACCGAGCCTACGACGGAGCCTGTTACGAATCCTGTGACCGAGCCCGCAACAGATCCCGAAACTGAGCCTGTAACAGATCCCGAAACCGAACCCACAACCGAACCCGTAACAGAGCCGGTTGAGCTTGATCCTAACTGTGCACACGATTTTACAAAGCGCATTGTTTTGGAGCAGGTAACCACAAAGGAAGACGGCAAAATTGCCAACGTATGCGGCAAATGCGGCGGCTGGCAAGAAGAAACTCTTGCGGCAGTAAAATCGCTCAAGCTTTTGGCTATCGGTAACAGCTTTAGTAATAACGCGCTGGAATTTTTGCCTATTCTTGCCAATGAGCTTGGCATCGAAGAGGTTATCATCGGCAAGCTTTACAGAGGTAGCTGCACCGTTGACAGACACTGGACCGATGCGCAAAATGGAGCAGATTACGAAAGCTTCCAGGTTAGCACAACAAAAGATGCCAACTGGAAAACGTATAACTCTGGTCAAAGATCGTTGAACTTCGCACTTTCGCTTTACGATTGGGATATCATCACCTTCCAACAGGCAAGTGGATCCAGCGGACAGGCAAGCTCGCTTAGCAATTTGCAAAATCTCATTGATTATGTCAATGCAAGAAAGACCAACCCCGATGCAAAGCTGTATTGGCATATGACCTGGGCATATTCGCAATTTACGGCACATAATAGTTTCCCCAACTATAACAAAGACCAAATGACGATGTACAATGCCATTGTTGACGTTACCAAGAGCTGCATCGTTCCCAACCAAAGCTTCTCGGGTATTATTCCCGCCGGCACAACGGTACAAAACTATCGCGATAGAGATGGAAATGATAAGACTATCGAAACCAAGTACATCACCGTTTCCGATGGCTATCACCTGCAAACCTACGCAAGAGTGGCAGCAGCCATGACGTGGCTCAGAACACTCACCGGTCTTAGTTTGGATGACATCACCTGTACGTCTCACGCTAACGTTAAGTTTGTAAAGGACTATCAGCTGAAATATCTAAAAAAAGCAGTAGAAGCCGCATACCTCAACCCCTATGAGGTAACGTATATTTACAGCGGTTCATAAAGTTAACAATTCACAAAATGCGTCACCAAACGGTGGCGCATTTTTAAAACGGAGGCATTTGAATTTATTATGAAAATTTACGATATTTCGCAAGAGCTTTTTAGCTGTGAGGTTTTTCCGGGGGATCCCGCTCCCAGAAGGGAAGTTCTCTCATCAATGGAAAATGGCGCACTCTATAATTTGACAGCGCTCTCGCTTTGTGCGCACAACGGCACGCATATCGACGCCCCATATCATTTTATAAAGGATGGGAAAACCGTGGAGCAGCTACCGCTTTCCAAAACGGTTGGTTTGGCGTATGTGGCACAAGAGGACGGCTTGCTTTCCGCAGCGGATGCTCGACGCATTCTCGCAGATGCCGCAAAAGCACACCCCGAAGCCGCCAAGCGCATTTTAATAGGTGGAAAGGTAACCGTAACCGAGGAAGCCGCACGCGTTTTTGCAGAGGCAGAGATTGACCTCTTGGGAAACGAATCGCAAACCGTAGGGCCCGAGGATGCTCCAATGCAGGTGCATTTGACGCTTCTTTCGCGCGAGGTCGTGCTCCTTGAGGGAATTCGCCTCGGTGACGTTCCAACGGGTGCTTATTTGCTTTCTGCCGCCCCTCTTTCGCTGGCAGGCAGCGACGGTGCACCTTGCCGTGCAGTTCTAATTAAACTTTGAAAACAGATAACAAAAGGATAATACAATGAAAAAAATTCAAAAGTCTATTCATCCCGATGATGATATGCATTATCAAAAAATGGGGCTTACACGTGACCGCGTAGAGCTTTGGGAAGACGGCGCGCGTGTTGACGGTTCCAAAGGAACCTATGAATGGTGGTATTACGATTCTCACTATCCCGATGGTACCATTCTTGTTATCTTTCTGTTTTCTAAAAATCCCATCAGCGTAAACGGGCCCATCAAGCCGATGTCCACCATGGAACTGACGCTCCCCGACGGCACAAAGTTCTCCGAGGAGGTTAGCGCAACGCTTGCCGAAAGCCATTACGCCAAGGAGCAGTGCGACGTTCGGGTTGGTGATTGCTGGTGCAAGGGTGACTTGAAGCACTATGACGTTGTATTCAAGGGCAAAACCATGTCGGCAACGCTCACACTTGACGGAACCATTCCCGCATGGCGCTCGCAAACGGGAAGTATCTTCTTTGGCGATAACGAGGAGCATTATTTTGCATGGCTTCCCGCCATTCCCGAAGGGAAGGCGATTGCGGATGTAACTTATGATGGAGGCAAAACGCTCCACCTTGAGGGCTCGGGCTACCACGACCACAACTGGGGCAATATCTCTATGCTCAAACTGATGCACCATTGGTATTGGGGCAGAGCAAAAATTGGCGACTACAAGGTTATTTCTTCTTGGATCACCGCAGGTGAGAAGTATGGATACAAGGATCACGACGTCTTTATGATCGCCAAGGGCGGTGAAATTTTGGGAGACAATTCTAACCATACTCTCAAATTCAAGCCCGAGGGAAGATACATTGATGAGCAAACGGGCAAGCCTGTCTATAATAAAGTTATTTATGAATACACCACCGAGAAAGGCGAGGAATATCGCATTACCTACGACCGCCACGGCGACATCAACAAGACCTGCTTTGTTGACGTTCTCCCGAAACCCCTCGGCTTCCTTGCTAAGCTTGTCGGCTTTGACGGAGGATATTTGCGTTTCGAGGGCACGGCTATCATTGAGAAAATCGAGGATGGAAAAATTGTCGAATGTGTCAGCGACCCCGCCGTTTGGGAGCTGATGTATTTTGGCAAATCCTGCGCCGATGAAATATATCGCTCTTATATTGATTTTCATTAAAAATAGCGAAAACGCACGCCCAACCATCAAACGGTTGGGCGTGCTCTTGGTTTACTTTTTATTTTTCTCTTTTGATCTCTTATCGTTAATAATCTGCATATGTTCAGCCGTTACAAGAGTAACGCCGTTTTCCTTTGCCCAGGCAACGCAGCCCTTGAGAACAACAGAGAGGAATACGCGCGGTACACCGAGAATGGTCATCAGCGCCTCATCGGTGAATTTTACGGTATCATCTGCGCGGTCAGCCGCGTAGCGAACGGACTCGAGAGATGCTTGACGTACCTGCAAAAGCTCCGCTCTCATGCGTGTTTTGCGGTGGAACCAGAAGTTTTTGCTGTCGCGGTAGCCGTAGTCAACGGGGAGCGCGGGGAAGTCCTTTGCCTTGACACCGTTGATGATGGCATCGCTGTACTTTTTCTTCATTAAAATCTTGACGATCTTGAGGATGAAGTGTGCACCAAATTTGGATGTAATGCCGTTAAAATCGTGATAGGGACCTTCGTAGCCGTTGAGTTCACCGGGCAGATCCTTGTCTGCACCGTCCAACTCGCGAACCCACGTGCACTCAATGACCTCAATCGCATCGGTCATCACCATTGGGCGAGCTTCACCGGTTTCTTCTTCAATAAGGCTCTTCTCCAAGCGGAATTTGCACTTGGGCATCTTCTCAGAGGGCTTGTCGCCGGGCCAAGAAAGCTTGACTGCTTCTTTAAAGGTCTTGGGATTGTCGTCAATAAAGTTCAGGGCGCACTTTCCGTTGCGCAAAATGTTTTGCGCGGTGTTGGACGAATTGCGGCAAGAAAGGAGCATTGCATAGTAATCCTTGCCTGCAACGTAATAGGGTTGAACCAGGGAATAGGGACCGAGGTTGGTGGTGCCATCCTCACACAGGGTGCTGATAACAACTGTGGGCATCGGGAAGAACAGGGATGTTTGATAAAAGTTATCTACAATACGTAAATTTTCAAAACTGCTCATAATGTAAGTCTCCTTTGTAGTTGTGTTCTATGATTTTATTATACTCTCGAAGAGTGAGAATGTCAAGACTTTAACAAAAATATCATCAATCCTGTTTGAGCCCAATGATGTCACTCTCGGGAACGTCATAAAGGAGAGCAGGGCATTGACCGCCCACTTGCATCGTATAGGAGACGGTACCGGACTTGTCGACCTTGGCGTCGTAGATCCACGCAAAGCGCATCTCACCACGATGATAAAAGTTGACGAAATCCTTTTCCTTATATTTCGCCACCGCGGGATATTTCTTTTTAAAAGGCCACATCGTGCTTACCTCGTGTTCTAAAAGTTTTGTACCATTATTATAGCATAAAGAAAAGGGGATTGCAAGTGGAAAACAAATAAGGGATAGCACGCTATCCCTTATGCCTTATAATAATAGATTTTAGGACTGAATAACATTACGATGTGTTCGGGCGCGTTGTTGTATGAAACAACAATCAGTTTATCTCCAATGTGCGAAATTTGTGCTGCGGTATTGACGTGCGTTTCTTTGTATTCAGCGGCATTTACAATGAATTTTTTTCCACTTTCAAATTCAAAAATATGATTGTAATAGGGGCGATGAATGAAGCTTGCAATGGGGAATCTAATATCAAATCTTAAAAAGAATTGCCAAAAGCTAAATTTAAAATCTTCTATTTTAATTAAATTTTCCTCACCAATCGTAAATTCGCTGCGACGAGCTTTGCCCAAATAAATTGCTCCGCGAATTATATCTATGCCACAGATAATTGCAAATCCCAAAAGGGCAACAAGTAAGAAAATGGAGAGGAAAGAATTTGGCGATGTTGAGTAACAAACCACAAGATATGTCAAGCCCAATACGATAGATACGGGAACTAGAAGTAGTGTGGCGCCGATGATAAGATGTTTGGCTTTTTGAATCAGTTTTTGCCGAACAATATCCCGTGTTAAAATTTCTCTGTTGTCCTTCATGATTTTCTGTTGCAGAGCGAACTCAAGCCTTTCTTTTAAAATTTCCAAACACCTCGTTCACTTTTTCAAAGCTTGCAAA
>JAZQKM010000199.1:0-2111 GCA_045542155.1 Eubacteriales bacterium | reverse complement strand
CAACAATATCACTTAATTGCTGTCCCTCTAGTCCTTTTTCGGATTGTATGTGCGCCGACCAGTATAGCAAGAAAAACTTGACTTTTTCGTATAATTGGTGGTAATCCGAAAGAATTTCATCATATAGCAAATACTCGTCCTCTTCTCCTAACTTTGCAGCAGAATGATCTGTAGATACTATTATACTTTGAATATATTCTTGGGCGGATATCAATTCATTGGAATCATCGGTGAAGTCGATCTCGCTAAAAATATTCAAGCGAGATGCATTTGTTAATTGTCGAATGTATAGCAGAAGTTGGTAGGGGTTGCATTGGACGACTTTCGCTTTTAAGGTTTCAATCAGATGACTGATTTCTGCATATTTTTTAGGGTATTCGGTGCGTAAAAACTCCATATGTGCAGCATGTTCTTCGGGAGTACGGTTGTTCTTCATAATTATGTTTTTGCCAAAACGCGCCATTTCAAGACTGCCTCTTGACATATAATCATCAGGAACAATGTTTTTTCTTCTCTCTCTTCGCTCACGACTTTTTTTGCTCATAATGCACCTCCTCAAACGCCTGCTTTATAATAATTATTATATCACAAAACTGCCGTTTTTTCAATGCTCAATAAAAACGTAATTACTAGAAATAATGAAAAAAGAGCCGACCATCGTAGCCGACTCTTAATTTGCAAGTGTCATTACATCATCACCGTCTCCTCGCTGCCGTTTGTAAAGGTAAACACGAGCCGTCCGTCGTTGTGAACGGTGATCCGCTCTACGATGGCGCGGAAACGGCTGTCCTTCCATTCGGTATCGAGAAGGTCAAGCTCGCCAAGCTCAAATAGGAATCCGCTTAGCTCGTCCGCCTTGAATTGCTTATCCTCCCTCTGCCGTGAGAGAGTCGTATAACGCTTCTGCAAGGCTTGATAGCGTTCGGTAAGGCTCTCATAGTTTTTGGCGTATTCGTCCTGGTCAAGAGCCGTTACCGCATTGGTGGCTATGCTTTTCTCGATCAATCCTGCTACAACCTCCATCTCCTCGGCAATCGCACGAAGCTCGGCATCGATTTCGGTGTGATCGGAGAGGGCTCGTTTTACAAGTCTGCCGTCCTCAATCAAGGCTTCGCGGTTTTCAATGAGAAAGCTCAATGCTTGCCTCGTATATTCCTTGAGCGCATCCTCGGTCAGGTGGGGCGTGGTGCATTTTACTTCGCCCTTGAACTTATGGTTGCATTGCCATATCACACGGCGGTATTGGCTGTTGGAGTGCCATACCTTGGGACCAAACTGCTCTCCGCAATCACCGCAGAATACTCTACCGGAAAAGGGACTCTGCGATGTGGTGCGCCGTGAGGATTCCTTTCGTCTGCGAAGCTCTCCCTGCACCATATCCCACGCTTTTGCATCGATGATGGCGGGATGGCTGTTCTCCACATAATACTGCGGAACCTCGCCCTCGTTGACCTTCATTTTCTTGGTGAGGTAGTCGGTGGTGAAGGTCTTCTGAAGTCTGGCATCGCCCTTGTACTTTTCGTTTGTAAGAATGCTTTCCACGGTGCTGACCTGCCAGGTCTTCTTACCGCTCGGGGATGGAATGTTATTATCCATCAAGTACCTCGCAATATAGCTTTGCGACTTTCCCTCCATAAACATTCGGTATATGAGCCTTACGATTTCAGCTTCCTCGGCAACGATCTCAGGCAGACCGTTTGCCCCCTTGCGGTAGCCGAGGAATTGCTTGTACGGAAGGCTGACCTTGCCGTCCGCAAACTGTTTACGCTTGCCCCAAGTGATGTTCTCGGAAATGGAACGGCTCTCTTCCTGGGCAAGGCTTGACATGATCGTGAGAAGAAGCTCGCCCTTGGAATCGAACGTCCATATGTTCTCCTTTTCAAAGAAGACCTCAACGTCTTTTTCCTTAAGCTTTCGTATGGTGGTCAAGCTGTCCACGGTGTTTCTTGCAAAACGGCTGACCGACTTGGTAATAATCAGGTCTATCTTGCCCGAAACGGCATCTGCGACCATTTGATTGAAACCCTCACGCTTCTTGGTGTTCGTACCGGAGATGCCTTCATCGGTGTAGACCTTGACGAACTCCCATTCGGGGTTGTTCTTGATAAACT
>JAZQKM010000198.1:0-3208 GCA_045542155.1 Eubacteriales bacterium | reverse complement strand
ACCGAGTGGGCGAAGGACGGCATCAACACGAATGTCATCTGCCCGCTTGCCTGGACGGCGCAGCTGGAAAATTTTGAGAAGGCATATCCCGACGCCTTCAAGGCGAACGTCAAAATGCCCCCGGCAGGCCACTTCGGCGACGCAGAGCTTGAAATCGGACGTGTCTGTGTTCAGCTCGCCCACCCCGACTTCAATTACCTCAACGGCGAAACGCTCACCCTCGAAGGCGGCATGGGACTTCGTCCTTAAACCCGATCATGCTTATTGCAACCTTTGCACTTTCAAAAGCACGAGAGTGCAAAGGTTGCTTTTTATTAAGTGCCAGTTTTTTCGCAGAATGGATTTGCTTAAAAACACGAAAAAACGACAAACATCTTGCAATATGCGGATCGCTATGGTATAATTATACATATATAATGACCTCTTACGGGCGTGAAAGGAAGACCAAATGGATATTATCTCGAATTCGTTTTACGATGTGCGCGCGCAATACGGACGCTTGATTATCGTTTGCTTGGAAGCCGATGAGAAAAAAACACAGCAGCTGAGACTGGAACTTAGCAAGGCTGGGTACGCATATATCTTTTTCCCCATTTCTCGTGAGACGTTTGCTCGCAGAGATTATCTATCGGAGATCATTAAGGCCCTTGAAAATTGCTCTTGCTTTATTCCCGTGATCACCGACAATATGTTTGACGATGCGTATGCCATCTGCCGAAATATTTTTTGGTTTACCGTTGGTTATGTCCAGACCAGATGTGCCGGAGGTATCGTACCTTTTCTTGCGGATGGCACCGGCGAGCAGATCTCCGCAACACCGCTTAAAAACGCGAATGTTTTGAACAAAGCGGAGGACGTGATCAAAACGCTTGAAAACAAGTATGCCCATCGCTTGATGAAGAGCCGGTATTACGACAATTATCTGCTCAATTATTATGCCTATAATCGCATTATTTATCGACGCATTTCGCTCAAATGTAAAATTTACGAAAAGGATTTTCAGCGCGTTTGCGAGGAGATGCAGTATGAGTGGGGAAGCTCCGTTGAGGTCAAGCTCGATCGCTTCCTAACGAGCAATCTGACGTGCGCCTATAAGGTGCTGGGCTTTGGGTGCGACAATGCCATAGAGCCGCAGTTTGAGCCGTATAAGGATGAGATCCACCCAAGCGAGAATGGACTTGCCTCTTCCATCATCTGCGAAAGCTCGTATGCGCTCGTAGATGATGCGGAGCGTGAGGAAACGGGTGTGCACGCAGAGCTGACGATTGATGCCATCGTGCCGGTGCACAAGCTGTTCGGCGTTTATTTCAAGTCTTATATCTCTCTAAAACAAACGGATTATTTCTGGATCGTTCCCGTTCTATTCTCTCGCGACGTCGGAAAGTGCGTTTCCTCCGAATCCCCCACGGATGATCAATTAGAGGATCCTGTTTATTGGAATGGGGTGTTTTCAAAGGGTGCCCATGTCGATTTCGGCAAAAGCAGACTGTATTTCAGCTTAGGCTTTGAGCGCCACAACGAAGAGAAATCCATTGTTCTAACTCCCGAAATGGGCGTTGGCGTTACAGCGGATTATATCTTCCCGCAGTAAAGGAGACATGATATGTTAAGTGCAAGACCTGTTGTGGAAGGTGATTTTAACTTCATCGCCCGTCCTCTCGAAAATGAGGAAAGAAAATATTACGGTATCTTTATTTCTCATTCCAGCAAGGACAACGAAAAATATCTTTTTCCGCTGATGGAAGCGATGCGCGAAAACAATTTGCACCCTCTGTGCGACAGAGATATCCTCTCCGGTGGAGACGACTACCAGAAAATCATCGAGAGCTATCTTGATTGCTACGCGGGTGTGATCCTCATTACAAAGGATTCTCTCAAATCTAACTGGGTAAACTACGAGATCGGTATTTTTGCGGGTAACAATACGCGTGTCTTCTTGTATGATCCCGAGGATCTGCTGGCCGATCAAATCGAAATTCCCGGTGTCGCCAATGTGTACGGCTCTCACATCGGTCGCTATTTGCCTTCTTACAAAACGATGGACGAGCTGATCGCAGCTCTTCGCGGTGTGTCTCCCTATGCGGATATGTGCCTTGAAGAAAACTCCTTCATTACGAAGCAGGATTTTCTTGACCTCGTGATCGAGCGAGTCGATACGGCAATCGTACTCGTTGAAAGCCCCGTTTTTGGGGAACACGCCGACGCGATCGCGAAATGTCGCCTCAATACCCTGATCGTTAACTTTGGCATGTTTTACCCCGATCACGGCGACGGTGAGCATTGCTATGCGCAACGCTTCAAACCGCTGGAAAACGGAAACTGCCCCATCTCCGGCAAGCCGTGTGCGCTCGTAACAAGAGGGAAGGTTACAGCAGAAAACAAAGAGTGCGTGGTGCTGAATTACGCCTTGCACGGCGGAAAGCTGATCCTCTCAGGCGAACGCCACGCAAACGGGGAGATTTGTGAGACGAGCACACTTTCGTTCACACTGCCTCTTAACAAGATATACGGAACGGAGTTCAAATTCTTTATCGACGTTCCCGACCAGACGGTGGGCGACGAGCTTTTGGACATGTTCCATTCCATTGGCATTTATGCCAATATGTCGGACAACGTCGGCTCAAAACGGTTGTACATCTCGCTTCCCGAACGCCGTGCCCAGGGCCTCTTCCGACTGGATCATGAGTTTAATAATAATTTTCTTTGCCCTCGCGCGGGAAAAGCAAGACAGCTGTAAGAGACCGTTGATTGTTAATGGACGAGATCACATATGCAAACCTCTGACTAAAACAGAAACTGTTGAAGGCGCCTTTCAGAGCGTTTGCTCAATTCGTTATCTGTTGGGGCGAGATGTATTGTTATAGCACCTCAATCATCAATGATTGGCAAAACCAAGGAGGAACAAGCAATGCATCGACGAATAAGCCAAGCGCCTCAAATTATAAAGGTCAAAGGTGTCGTTTAAATTTCATCAGTATCACCGTGTGAAAAAACTTGAACTTGCGGTCTCTATCACCCCAAGAGCGATTTTTATGTTTTTCTAGTGTCATTTAGTGCTTTTTTGTGCTATTCTGTCAACCAAAGCGTACATTTTCGTGCTCTCGTGTACTACTGTTTCCATGTAGTCCAATTCTCGAAGTGCTCAAACATGTGGTCAAAATGTAAGCCCTGCGTATCCATTTTTTAGATACACAGGGCTTGATTTTTT
>JAZQKM010000197.1:0-2391 GCA_045542155.1 Eubacteriales bacterium | reverse complement strand
AATTAAGGACCAAAAGGTTCGCGGCGCTAAGTTTGTAGTAAACGGCGCAGAAGGCATCAACCACACCTACGGTTGGGCAACCGCTGACGATGCATACGAATGCCGTAACAACGACTTCCTCATCGGTGCTTACATGACCGGTCTCCAATTCGAACTCGTAGAGGGCGAAAACGTTATCACCATTCTTGTTGCTGATGGCGTAGCTAAGAGCCAACACTTCAGAGATCTGTATCTCGTTTGGGCAGCAGAGCTTCCCGAAGTTGAAGAGCCCGAGACTCCTGTAGAGCCCGAAGGTCCTGCAACTCTCACTGTAGAAGAAGCTATCGAACTCGGTATGACCTTTGAAAAGGCAGCATACAGCTCTGAGCTCTACTACGTAACCCTTACTCTTGACCACCAAGTTAACGAAAATGGCTTTGCAAGAATGACCGTTGCAGAAGGTCTCTATGTTACCGTTGCTGGCGGTTACCTCGAAGGCGACAACCTCGGCGCTATTAAGCTGGGCGATACCGTTACCTTCCTCGCTAAGGTTGGCGCAGCTAACTCTGCTATGACCACCGGCGGTAAGGAACTCCGTCTGTACGAAGTTCAATCTTGGGAAATCGTTCCTGCAGCATAATTAACTCTTAAAAGTTAATAATAACTTGCAAAAAGCAAGGCAACGGCTCTGCCGTTGCCTTGCCCTTTTTTTGTTTAAAAATCAGGGTTTTTTCACACATGTATTGCAAATTCGCTCTTGAAAACGTGAAAAAAGTGTGATATAATAAGGATAATGGGAAACTATACCAATAAATTGAAAGAAAAAACGTGAGGTATTTTATGCGTAAAAAGCCGACTATCGCCCTGATGTACGATTTTGATAAAACTCTGTGCGATCAGGATATGCAAAACTATACATTCATTCCCAATCTTGGAATGACACCCTCCGAGTTTTGGGGCAGGGTAGAAAGCTATCGAACCAAAAACTATATGGAAGGCATTTTGGGATATCTGTATTCCTCTGTCAAGCTTTGCGAGGAGCAGGGAATTGACGTTACAAAAGAATATTTGCGTTCTTGTGGCAAAGACATTCGTTTCTACAAGGGTGTTCTCAACTGGTTCGAGCGCATCAATCTTTATGGCGAGTCCATTGGCGTCAACATCGAGCACTACGTTATTTCCAGCGGCATCAAGGAAATCATCGAGGGCTCTGAAATCAGCAACCGCTTCAAGAAAATCTTTGCTTGCCAATATCTTTTTGATGAAGATGGCAAGGCCATCTGGCCCAAAATTGCCATCAACTATACGCAAAAAACGCAATACGTGTTCCGTATTTCCAAGGGCGTATACGACGAAACCGAAAACAAAAAGGTAAACGACAAGGTCCGCGAGCGCGAAATCCCCTATCAAAACATGATCTATTTTGGTGACGGTATCACCGATATTCCCTGCATGACGCTCATCAAAAAGCAGGGCGGTGTTTCGATTGCCGTTTATCAAAAGGGCGAGAAGAACAAGGTTACCGACCTGCTTCTCGACGACCGCGTCAACTACATCTGCTCTGCCGACTATCAAGAGGGCGGGGATTTGGATTCCTTGGTGAAGTGCATTATTCAAGAAAAAGCACTCACGCACAAGCTCCAGCTCAAGCAAAGAGAGCAACGCCGCCGCGAGTCGAAAAAACAAAATCCCCCCACATAAAAGCAGAGGAAAAGGCAATGGAGCTTTGGGATCTTTATACCAAGGACCGCGAAAGGACCGGCAAAACGATGGTGCGCGGAGCGAAGCATCCCGACGGATTTTACCGTTTGGCGGTACACGTGTGCATTTTTAACAGTCGCGGGGAGATGCTTATTCAGAGGCGACAGCTCACCAAATTCGGCTGGCCCGGACTGTGGGATATGACCGCAAGCGGGAGTGCCATAGCAGGGGAGACAAGCGGCGATGCCGCCGAGCGCGAGATGCGCGAGGAGTTGGGTTTATCGATTCCGTTTGCCGATCTGCGTCCCGCCTTGACCGTTCATTGGCCCGAGGGATTTGGCGATATCTACCTTATAGAACGCGACGTCGACATTGATACGCTCACCCTGCAAACCGAAGAGGTAATGGCCGTCAAATGGGCGGACAAAGCCGAAATCATGGCGATGATTGAAAGGGAAGAATTCATTCCGTATTACAAGGATTTTATTGGACTTCTCTTTTATTTGCGCAACAAGAGCACTCTGCACACATCGCCCGATTTGACGAGAGAATAACAAAAGCCGACCGATCCTTTGTGAACCGGTCGGCTTTTTTGTTATACGTTGTTTGTTTTTAAGGATTGCAAGTGCCACAAGGAGAGTAGCCCAATGCAATCATTTCTTCGCGAGTTGCGGTGTAATATTCTTTGTTGCTCTCATTCATTTTAGAAAC